>NZ_JAUORL010000022.1:0-79421 GCF_030548015.1 Shewanella sp. 4_MG-2023 | reverse complement strand
CAGCATGTTAATAAACGGTGACCTTCCTACAGAGGACTTTCACCTCATTAGTTCATGCCCATGCTGGGCGTACACAAATCAATGCAGCCGACCGCTAACGCGTCGGCTGATTGAAGCGTTAGGTTACCAAGGAAGTTATGCGTAAATTTTTAAATGTGAGCAAACAACGGCAAAAGGAACTGGAGGAACAATTTCCAAATCTCATTGACTTAGTTCAAGTTAATAAAACTAAAGAATATACTTTTCTTGCTGTTTCAATTTTCGACCATTGGCTTACGCACGAAGAATCAATGGAATTATTAGCTGACCTTGATGCAAGCGAAATTGAGCGCAGGACTTCAATATTTGATAAGTTTAACCAGCTGTTGTTGGAAAAAACTGAGGTTTTAACTTTTCGTTTTCGCGGGTTAAAAGGCGATAAACTTAAGTTTAAGTCATTTGTAACAGAACAAGCTCAGAGCTCATACATAAGACAAACAGATATGGGAATGTATAAAACTGTTCTACCGGACTTTAAAGCTGTTTACTTTGAAGGTTATGACGACACTAATGTTTTCTATTTACAAGATTTAAGTGTTAAGTCATTTATAGAGTCTTGTGCAACAAAAGTAGGTTTACATTGTTTGGAGCATTGGTAACCTAACACATATGAGCCTTCCGCCAGTCAATAGGCGAGCCTAACTTATTTGACTGCTTTTGCAGTCAAATAAAAATCAATCAACAAATTCATCTACTTCGTCTGTCATTTAGCTGTCAAAGTGTAGTGGCCAATTGAAATTGGCCACAGGTTTAGAGCTTATCCATACTTTGGGTAATCTGAAATGCCATGATTACCCAAAGTCCTAACACGAAAATGTCCAGAAACGTGTTTCAGCGGGTGGTCAAGAAAAATCATAAATGCCTAGCGAGTAGTGAGCTGTGCGAGCGTAAGGAGTGGCTTTATTATTTTACTTTACCATCATGTCCCTTAAATACCCTTTTGGCAGGGTGATGGTTTTCACGCAGTGATGCCATCGCCTTGCTAAGCCTTCAGGGATAAAAAGCGTACACACCAATATACATAGTGTGTACGCTTTAAATGTCACAAGAAGCATCGCCAGTAAAGGCTTGTCACTCACTCACGCGCAAATGAACATGGTTTTTACTGTATACTCTTTAGTGCTCACCCTTTTATTATATTGTTGAGTTTACGCCTTGAGATTCAACTGCTGCAATAATAGCGCGGTAATTTCAGCGGCCAGCTCGTTTTCTCCAATCTCATTGAGTATTTCAATCGCGCACTCTGCAGTGCATAACCCCCCTTCTACTTGATTGCGCCTTAATTGATATAAAGATGCATGTTTCGGCGTTAAGCTGACTTTTTCAAGCGCCTGTAAATAAGGGCTGCGGTTATACATTTTGCGCGCTTCTTGCCAGGTGGCATCGATGATCACTAGCGCATCAAACTGAGCTAAAGCTGACGGTTTAGAAGTAGTAGATGAAGGGATAACTGCAGCCTTAGACGACTTTTCTGAAAAAGCCTCATCATCAACCTTTAACGGGTTTGTCTCCTCTTCAGATGGGAACACTAAAGCCACTTTTCCTGAGGCGATCATTTGCAATAACTCATCACTTGGGGATTTACGTTGCCAAGTGATCACCGGCGCAGCATCAGCCAAGACTTGCGTAACCCACTGGCCAGTATTGGTTGCTCTGGTTAGCTCTCGCTCATGGGTTAATAACACTATTTTCATATATAAGGTTTCACAGTTTTCAAAATATCGAATATCTGCCAAACAGTTCTGGCAGCTTAATTTTACTAGCTTACAGGATTGCATATTGCAGGCCTACTGCTCTGCAGCCATTCGCTGCTTGCGCTAATCATTGACTAATTATCAATTAATACAAAAATTTAATCCTCAGGCTGCATCAATAATTTTTGTAACTAACTGGCTACCTTTGTGCCGCGAGGCTTGAGTGTTTTGTAACATTCAGTAAAAATTGCTTTTCTCAATACGTTAATTACACAATTGGCTGTTATCATAGCGCTAACAACTAATTTTTATCATTTGGTGAGTCATTTCACCCCAAAGAGCATTCAATGAAGTTAAAAATACTAGCAGGGATAGCACTATTTACTAGCTTTTCTACCCAAGCCGCTTGGTGGGTGGAACCTACAGACTTGCCGCTTAGAGCAGACATACAATTACTTTCTGATACTGGCGTTATTATTCAGCCTGTGACTACCTTTCCTTTGATGTGGTCTGGGATAAAAAAAGATTTAGATAATGCTGCTGACAGCCCAATGTCGGTGCATCAAAAAGATGCTTATCATCGTGTGATGCGCGCTTACAATAAAGATCATCAAGCTGTGACTTTAGGTGCCAGCTTAAGTGGCGCCAATGAAAAAGCTCGCTTTATTGGTTACGGTAATGACTATCGCGACAAAGCTGAAGTTGAATTTACAGCAGAAGTCACCCAAGACTGGTTTAGTGGCCGCTTAGCAGCGAGTTACCATTACGACTCAGCAGATGGCAATGAAACTCGCCTAGATAATAGCTTTGCAGCAGTCAAACTGGGTAACTGGATTGTCACTGGCGGCGCAGTGCAAAAATATTGGGGCCCAAGTTGGGACTCAGGTTTAATCCAAACCACCAATGCCAGACCTATGCCAGGCATTACCTTTTCTCGTAATGACAGTAATGCCTTTGAAACCCCTTGGTTAAACTGGGTTGGTCCGTGGACCTTTACCACCAGCTTTAGCCAAATGGAAAGTAATCGCTATGTGCCTGACACCCAGCATTGGGGCGCTCGTGGTACCCTAAGACCCATTTCAAAATTAGAAATTGGCTTTTCTTGGACCATGCAATGGGGCGGTGAAGGCTACGGCAACAGCTTGTCTGATTGGTGGGATGGCTTATTTAATGGCGGGATGTCTGAAGGTGAGCTTGAAAACGGTCAAGAAAACATGCTCGCAGGTTACGATTTTAGATGGTCTGATACCGCTTGGGGCGTACCTTATGGTATTTACTACGAGCGCATCCACGAAGACTATCACAATGGCAAACATAAGCTGATTAACGCCTCAAACATGGGTGGGGTAGATGTTTTTATTGCCTCACTTAACACCCGTTTTTTTGCTGAATACTCAGATACTGCAGCTGCCTGTGGCGAAGACTCTAACGTCTACAACTGCATGTATGAACACGGCTTTTATAAAAGTGGTTATCGTTACTATGGCCGCAGCTTAGGCAGCACCTATGATAATGATTCTCGCGTTGTGGTGTTAGGTGGTATTACTCAACTACAACATGGCCAAAGCTTATCGACTAAGTTTCGTTATGCCAAACTTAACTTTGATGGGGTAGACACTGGTAACCCAACTGGTGGAAATCCGGTATCCCCTGGCCGTTATGAGCGTTTGTTGCAGCTTGATGCCAGTTACCACCGACCATTTTATGAAGGTAAGTTAAAACTTGGCGGCACTGTTGGCTACAGTGAGTATCCTGAAGTTGATACCAGCAGCGATTGGGAAACCACCGTTTACGCTGGCTGGGAACGTGATTTTTAATTGCTAACCACAATAGCAAATTAACACACTGAAATATAATAAAGCCCATCATTTGATGGGCTTTTCTGTATTTCCTATGTAACTAAAGCTAAAACAGACTCTTTAAACTACAAACCTTTATCTTCCCATTGCTGCTTTTTACGATAGATAGTCGAAGGGCTTACATCTAATAAACCCGCGGCTTTTGGAATATTACCGTCACATTGCTCAATAGCGGTTTCAATGGTCATTTTTTCGATTAACCACAATGGCTGTATATCATCATCAACGACCTGAGTTTGTTGATTAGGAGCTGTTTCTGTTGTTTTTTGTAGGGCCTGTTGAGCCGCATTTTCAAAGCCTGACTCGCTTGCATAATGCGCCTTTGCCTCTACTGGTGCGGCTGAGGTGTTTAAATCTGTCATCGACAATGACACTGCGGTGCTCATTTGCGCAGGTAACATGGCCAAAGACACTTCTTCGGCTGTGTTAAGCACTACAATTTGCCTGATCACATTCTGCAGTTGACGCACGTTACCTGGCCATGGGTAATTGACAAAGCAACGTTCAACTTCGGTAGAGAAACGTTTAAAAGATTTGCCCTCTTCTTTGCTGTATTGCTTCAACAGCTTTTTAGCAATAGACATCACGTCTTTGCCCCTTTGTCTTAAAGGCGGCAGCTCTATAGGGATAACATGTAAGCGATAATATAAATCTTCCCGAAAGCGTCCTTCTTGCACTTCTTTCCATGGGTCTCGGTTGGTGGCACTAATAAAACGCACATCAACTTTTTCTTCTTTAGTGCCGCCTACACGCTGAAATACCCCAGTTTGAATAAAGCGTAGCAATTTACTTTGCAACTCTAAATCCATTTCACACAGTTCATCAAGAAACAAAGTGCCACCATCAGCACGAGTTGCTGCGCCATCACGATTACTCACAGCGCCAGTAAACGCACCTTTGGTGTGACCAAAAATTTCGCTTTCAATTAAATCTTTCGGAATTGAGGCGCAGTTTAAAGCAATAAAAGCTTCTTGTGCTCGTGTTCCTGCTTGATGGATCGCTTGGGCGCAAACCTCTTTACCTGTGCCACTTTCGCCCATCACAAACACTGACGCTTTACTGTTGGCCACGCAATCAATGGTGTTATATACGGTTTGCATGGCTAAGGAGTCACCAATAAAGCCATGAAAATTGGTTTTTGGGAGGCTATTTTCATAATTGGTCACAAGTGCCAATAAGTCTTTTTGCTTCAGAGCATTTCGCACAGTAATCGCCAACCTTTTACTATCAAAAGGCTTAACTAGAAAATCAAACGCACCGGCGCGCATGGCATCTACGGCTAAATCAATGGTGCCATAAGCAGTGATCATAATGACGGTGATCTGCGGGTAGTCTTGCTGCACTTTGGTCAAAATATCCATTCCCGACATATCCGGCAATTTAATATCTAACACTAATAAGTCTGGTTGTTTACGGGCAAGTTCTTTTAATGCATCTTCACCAAAATTAACCAAGGTGACTTCGGCGCCTTCGGCACAAAGGTATTCGCTGTACAATGCGCCTAATGACATACTATCTTCTACAAGAACGGCACTAAATCCCATGGGTAACTTCCTTATTTAATTATTTATGACCGATATCAAATCGTTGCTCAATTAACGTCAAGCTTTGCTCAGCAACCACAAATATCTGCTCAAATAATGCGGCTAAAGGTTCATCTTCGGTTCTGGCTGCGGCCTCAAGTAAAATGGCTACTTCAGATAACTTTTGCGCCCCAAAACTGCCTGCACTACTTTTAATGGTATGAACTTGATCTTCAATCTCTGCTCGGCTTCCATTGGCAGTGATGGTTTTTAAAATATCGATACGCATCTTAGTTTCATTATGAAATACCTTCATCATTTTAACTAAGCTTGCTTCACCTACCGCTTTTAGTAACTCATCAAACACCTGCTGATCCAACAACACATCATCAGCTATTGTTTCATTTATGGTTTCAGTTATAGTTTCATGTGTGGTTTCAGCTATTAAGCCATTTGAGGTGTCAGCTAATAGGATTTCATTTACCTCAGCTGTTGGCTTAATGTGAGTTTCTTTCTCTGCAGCAATATCACTAACCTCGTCACTAACCTCATGAGTTATTTCCCTCGCGTCATTAGCATTGCCCTTCACCTGAGTTAACCAGTAATTTATCCCAGAGATCAAATCCTGCTTTTTAACCGGCTTACCAATAAACCCAAGCATGCCGGCGTCTTTACATGCTGCAACCTCTTCACTGAATACGTTGGCTGACATGGCCAAGATAATTTGATCAGGCTTACTGGCTAAAATTTTACGGCACGCTTCAAGGCCATCCATTTCAGGCATACGAATATCCATCAAAATTAAATCAAACTCTTGCTTTAACCCTATCTCTACCGCTTCTACACCGTTATTAGCATAGGTCATGACTGCGCCGCTATTGGTCAATATCGTACCTGCGACCATTTGGTTTACTGGGCTATCTTCTGCGAGTAATAATTTACAGCCATCAGGCAGGGTTAATTTACTTTCAATGATCTGCTTATCACTCTTTTCTACATTACTGGCATTACTGGCATTACTGATTAAGCTTAGTAATATCTCTCGGCTTAATGGCTTGCTGACAGACTCGACTATGCCTAAGTCAGTACTGCGCGCCTGCACTTGTGTATTCACCCCAGATAACAAAGCCGTGATATAGCCTGTCTTAGTCAAATAGCGATTTGATAAGCCCTCTACGCTTTGATGTTCACAGTCTAAAATACAGCTTTCATCGAGCATGATGACATCAAATTGGCCGTTGTTGCTTGATTGACTATCAAGCTCGCTGAGCTGATGCGCAAAGCATGTCTCGACGCCATATTGGCGGTATTGCTTTTCAATTAACTCACAAAGGGTCATATCGGGGTGAATCACTAACACCCGAGGCGCTGTTGATAAAGCAATATCAACAGTTGTTATTTCAGCAGGTTCATCAAGTACCACAGTTAATGTAAACTCACTTCCTTGGCCTAGTTGGCTTTGAACGCTGAGGTTGCCCCCCATCATTTTAGCCAGTTCAGAACATATGGCTAAGCCTAAGCCTGTACCTGCATAACTGGTGGTATGCGTGTCATGAACCTGAGAAAACTCTCTAAATAACTTCTGTTGTGATATTTCACTGATCCCAATGCCTTGATCTTTTACCTTACAGCTCAGTTGCACCTTGCCGTTATCGCGGTTGATAATCTCAATCTCAACAGCAATACACCCATCGGTTGAAAACTTAATCGCATTATCCACCAGGTTTTGCAGCACTTGCCTAATACGCTGCGCATCTCCGATTAAAATTTGCGGTACATCTCGGTCAATAACACTGCCAAGATGCACTCCTTTATCATGGGCTTTATGGGACAAAATCTGTAACACTTGCGCGACTAACTTATCAGGTTGAAACTCTTTAGCTTCCAGTTGCATTTGCCCAGCTTCAATCTTCGAGAAGTCCAAAATATCATTAATGGTACTTAACAAGACTGAGCCCGCTTCTTTAGCCGCGCGAGCATACATGCGCTGGCCCTTTTCAAGTTGAGAGTCTAAAAGCAAATCAACACTGCCAAGTACGGCATTCAGTGGTGAGCGAATTTCATGGCTCATAGTGGCTAAAAATCGTGACTTAGCTTCACTGCCCGCCTCTGCTTGCTCTTTGGCTAATCTTAATTCTTCTTCTCTGGATTTTTGCTCTGAAATATTGCGTAAAAAAGCGGTAAAGAACATTTCATCACCTAATTGAATGGGGATCACCCGCAATTCAACCGGAAACTCCTCGCCAGCTTTATTATGGGCAGGAACTTCGATGCGATTATTCAGCACAGGCCCTTCACCAGTGCGGCGGTGATGCTCCATGCCATTTTTATGGGCACTATGGAAACCTGCGGGAATAATTAAATCTTCCAGCCTTTCACCTAATGCCTCTTCGCGCTCATAGCCAAACAGTTTGACCGCCGCAGCATTAAACTCAACCACTCTGCCGCTAATATCAATAGAGATTAACGCATCATGGGTGGCTTCAATGGTTGCCACCAAAATAGATTGAGTTCTGGCAGCGGTTTGTTGCTCTTTTTTAAGTTCGGTTAAATCTTTGATAAAGCCTAAAAATAGAATCTCACCATCAATTTGCATTTTTGAAATGGTTAGCTCGATAGGAAATAAGCTGCCATCTTTATGCTGCGCTTTTAACTCACGACTGTTACCAATAATTTTTGCATCACCCGTTGTAAGATAATGCTTGATATAGCCATCATGCATAAAGCGATCTGCCATCGGCATTAAAATAGACACATTTTCATCAATAAGCTGTGCTTTTTCATAGCCAAATAACTTACTGACGGCATTATTCACTTCATTAATCACGCCGTTAACATCAATAATGACAAAGCCATCAGCCGCTGAATCTAATATGGTATTTAAGCGAACATTGGCACCTTGTAAATCACTGCGTTTTTCATCCAAGTTTTTAAGCATGGCATTAAAGGCGTTAGTCGTATCGGTGATATCTTGGGTGCCGGGCTCAACCACTTGCACCCCTGATTCCCCTTCAAGCACCCGCTTTGAGGCATGCTGAATATTAAAAATATGTCTGATGAGCTTAAGGCCCTGATACCAAGATAAAAATGAAATCAAAATGATCACTAAAATCATTAATGCGCTATATTTCAACGCCACTGCTTCAACGCTATTATCAAATTCATCGGTATTAACAAGTACGCTTATTTGAATGCCAGTGCCATTATTAGATACTGCCACCACCTCAACCGTATGCTCTTTTGGGGTCACAGCTTTAATGATCTCAAACATGCCTTGGCCATTACGCTGAGCCGAATACAATAGCTTATCTGCTTTGGATACTTCGATTGAATCAATATGGCTAATGTGGTGGGCTTCTAAAGATTGTTTAAGCAGTAAGATGGACTCGCGGGCCTTATCAGGGTTAATACTATTAGCCACCAGCTGCGCTGCAAGTTGAGCTTGCTGCCTTGCTTCTTGCTGATTGGTCTCTTTGATAACAGCTAAACTATTAACAATTAGCATCAGTAATAGTACGACTTGCATTAATCCAATGGCAATTATCGCTTTTAATCTAAATGACAAATTCCTTCTCCTGATGCATTTTGCAAACAGCGCTGTTTAACCCTGTCAAAAATCTATTCCAAAGCAAATGTTTACTACATTATTACTCACTATGAATTACCTGTTCGCATTTTGCAAAAAATTATTCCCAATCTGAAAATGCAAATAGTAAATCTTACTAGAAAGCTGCTTAACTACCTGATTTTATTATTTAAAAATTATGGAACAGCTTTTGCTTTAATAAGTTATTAAACAAACTTAATAGAGAATCGCCATGCAAAATGCTAATGCGTCAACGTCGACTATCTCCATCCTGTTAGTGGAAGACACATTCAGTGAACGCTATTACATTGCCAGTTTAATTCAAAGTTTTCAGCCGGAAAATGTACAGTTTGAGATGGTGCAATGTGAAGATGGCTTAACGGCACTGGAGAAGTGCCGTACCCAGCAGTTTGACTTAATTGTCAGCGACTGGCGCATGCCTAGGATGAACGGTGTTGAGCTGTGTAAAAGACTAAAGACCAAAACAGATCCCGGTTACTTCTTGCTTTTAACCGGTAACGATCAAACTCAAGACATGATTTATGCTATGGACTCAGGTGCTGATGATTACATTACCAAACCTTTTTTGGCCTCAGTATTAAAAGTCAAAATTCAAGCTGCAGTAAGGCTCATTCAAGCAAAAAAGTCGGTACTTGAAAGTAAGCAACAGCTGCAAAGTTTACTTTCTCAAAAACAGTCTGAACTGACCCAAGCTGCGATTTTGCAGCAATCCTTACTGCCAAAAAATAATTTAGCCTTCAATAATTGGACTATCCGACATTATTTTGAACCCGCAGAGGAACTTGCAGGCGATATTTTGCAATGCTTTGAAATTGATGAACAGTGGATAGGCTTCTATGTTATCGATGTATCGGGTCACGGTGCCAGTGCTGCTATGCTCAGTTTTACCCTCGCCCAAGGCTTATCACCCCAAAGGATGAACTGGCAGCAATCGCCAGAAAAGGTCATGAATGCCTTAAACAATCTCTTTGATGATCCTGGTAATTTGGGCCAGTTTGCCACTGTAATGATAGGTAAAATCAATATAAACACCCATGAATTACAACTGTGTAATGCAGGTCACCCATTACCATTAATCATTTCTAAACTCGATGTGCAAAGCATCGATGTGCCCACAGGTATGCCAATTGGTATTGATAAACACTGCCAATACCAAAGTGGTCAATACCAACTTTACCCGGGTGAGCAACTACTGCTGTTTTCAGATGGCGTGTATGAAGTTAATCATCCAAAGTTTGGCATGTTTGGCTTAGAGCGCTTAAAACAGCGCTGCTTATCAGCTAAAGCCATGCCAGCGGCGAATTTATTGAGTCACTTAAGTTACTTACTCAACCTTTGGCAGCAGTCGCAACCCCAAGATGATATGTCACTGCTACTATTTACCGCACCCGATTAAAAAGTTATAGCAATCATTGTGATGATAACTGTATGCCAATTATTGCTGATTATAGAGTTAGATTTAGAACGAAGATAAGCACTTAAATTAACAGCTTATATTTTTGAATTAACCCACAGTGACCCACAGCTTAAGGAGTTAATATGAATAACACTCAATTGAACATAAGCATCAATTCAATGACAGCAGATCAAGTTTATGACGAACTAGAACAGTTTTTGATCAGCAATAAGGTTGAGCCATTACAACGCTTCAAACTCATCAGTTGTGCACTCGAAGCCACCAATAATGTGCAACAGCACAGCGCTGATGACGCTGAAGATATTAAGCTGTTATTACAGAAAAACGATAACAAGTTGATTATTGATATATTAGATAACTCAAACTTTACCCCACTAGCCCCCCCTAGCACTTGTCCTAACAAACACAAAGCCAACGGCCGCGGCTTATGGATAATGCATCAATGGATGGATCAGGTGCAGCAACAGGCAACGGTATTAGGCACTCACTTGAGATTAAGTATAAACTTGGGCTAATGCTTTGGGCGGAATGTAAACCAATAGCGACACACCTTTGATAAGCATTAGCGATAACAACATAGTTAATCCAGCTTTGCATGGCTAAGGATGCCAATTCGCCGATTTCAACTTACTGAATAATGTTCAGTCCATTCGGGTAATAAAGGTTTGCTCGTCATCCACAAAAGCCACAAAGCCGCCGTGATAGATAAATACCCGACCACGCCCCTCAACTATGCAGGCAAGTTGTGGGTTCAAATCTTCTTCGTTATCCTGACGTTGAAAAGTGCCAGTATCTGTGATTACGCCGCTGAGTGCAGGCAAATATCCATAAGTGCGCTTGGCTTGATCAATCAGGTTCAATTCGCTGGCGGTTGAGAAGCAAAAGGGGATCGCACCAGCTTCTTCAATAAATAAAGTTTTAAGTTCTTCAAAAGCTGTAATCACCAGCCAGTCGATGCCGTTAACATGATGGATAAACATAGATTTTCTCGGTTATTCTAATGCGGATATTTTATCACTACTAGGAAAGAACCTAGTAGATATTTAGTTGCTAAAGTTATGTCCAGACATTCATAAACCAACTTGAAATACGTCTTTGCCCAAATACAAGTTAGCAAACACTCTATATCAAACAATCCATATCAAACAATCTATATCAAACCAAAGCCGTTTTATCGAAAATTCATATTATCTGTACTTAGGCTGACCCTTCCCTGCAATATAAACTAAATCAATACTGCGAATTGCAAATACTAGGTCGTGAAGTTGTAATCAGTGCTTTTGCATTCTGCAACGACATAGTTTTAAACCGCAATTAAAGCTTAGCAATAAGCAACACACAGCCAGACGACAGCAAAACAAAACCTCAAACCACTGATTAATAACAACTAAATAATTGGCACGCATCCTGCTAACTATAGATTAAGCAGAGGATAAATGATTAATCCACCCATTCAATTTTAGACGTCATTTATCTCATCACGATTTAGTTAATCAAAGTTAGCGCATCAATAGATGTTTAGGAGCAGGTTATGAAATTTGAAATCAAAGTAGCCCAACATGCAAGTGTAGTAACATTACCTATCAGAATGTTTATGGCTCATACCCCAACTTACCGAGCGGCACTGGTTGATTATATTGATAGAGGCCATACCCGCTTAGTTATCGACATGCAGCATTTAGAGTACATCGATTCAAGTGGCTTATCTGTGCTTATCTCCGCCCGTAATCAAGCGCTTAATTATCAAGGCAACATCGTATTACTGTCACCTAGTCCTGCGGTACGTTCATTAATTGAATTAACGCGCCTACACCATATTTTTGAGATTTTTGAAACTGAGGCGTTAGCGTTAGATTTTTTGCGTCATAGCAGCATTGTTGAACCCTCTGACTTTGATGAACAAATCATCTCAGAGTTAGCAAGCTAAGCAGGAACCACTAAATCACGGACGTAAAGGGGAACAGAAATGAACATATTCAAATCACTACTTTCTATCGCTATTATCGCAGGCTTAACCGCTTGCGTGACCCCTATGCAACCAGCTGAGCAAGATGTTTGTGATTTAGAGCAGCAACTCACTAGCTGCCATTACTTTGGCCAAAAAACGCCTTATAACAGAAAGGTCAGCGCTGTGACCTCAAACCATACGACTTTCCCTACTGCGCCAATTTTCGGTAATAAGTCGATGGTGGTTGATACCCAGCAAGCGTTGTCATTATCTGTAGGGGATAAAATTTCGGTAAAAATACTCAATGGTGATGAATTTAGTAAAGATGTGGAAGTAGATGCCGACGGCAATATCTATCTGCCTTATTTACCGCCAATTTCAGTTACAGGACTGACTCTTAATCAATTAAACAATCAAATCAGAAACATATTAATCGATGAAAATCTGATGTTGGCCCATGCGGTGCGTATCAGTATATTACCTATTAGCTGGGCACCTATTGAAATCACCACCTCTGGCGCAGTATTTGAGCCAGGTCAGCACATGATCAACAAAAAACTCCCCATTGAACTTAAAGATGATGGCAGTAACTTTGCTGGTGACCAAGCCATTCAGCGTAATGTAGCCGCCGCGGTGAAGTCTTCTGGTGGGGTGCGCCCAGATGCTGATATTTCAGCAATTAAGGTCATCCGTAATGGTCAGGTTTTCAATATGGATTTACGTGGTATGCTAACGGGAGAGAAAGTACCAAACATGACTTTAATGGCTGGCGATCATGTACATGTTCCTTCGACGCATTCATTTAATGATCAATTAGCCAGACCTTCTCAGTTGACAACACCAGGGATCAGGGTATTTATGTCAAACTTAACGCAACCTGCAAGTTCAAATAGTCAGTCAGCAGTAGACCGTGAAGCAACACGCTTTCCTTACGGCACCCGCTTGCTAAATGGCGC
This sequence comes from Shewanella sp. 4_MG-2023, assembly GCF_030548015.1. Lineage (NCBI taxonomy): Bacteria > Pseudomonadati > Pseudomonadota > Gammaproteobacteria > Alteromonadales > Shewanellaceae > Shewanella > Shewanella sp. 4_MG-2023. Next base: position 66,378 of record NZ_JAUORL010000022.1, on the reverse strand, counting down.
CATTGCGGCCAACTGTGTCGGTGGTGCCCAAACCACCAATGCCAGTCGTTACGTTATCCTAGTGACTAAAAATCCATTATCTAATCAAATAGATATTGTCGAACGCTCAATTGATGGCTTAATTCAAACGGCCTGGAATAATGAATCAAACCCAGTATTACTCCCCGGTGATGGACTTGCCTGTTATGACTCTCGCGTAACTAATATCCGTGAAATAGCCAGAACAGTAACTGAATTGGTCGTGCCAACAACCCTTATCGGATGGTTGTAAGGAGACAATAATGAGCCAAGGAAACTGCAAAAGCGGCAAAGGCGAACAGAGCCAGAAACAAGCAGACTCTGGGGCAGGGGCGCACACAAGCTCCAGTGCTGATACTGACGTTAAGCTTGAAAATGAAACCCAAAGCGCACAAAACACTGACATCGAAACAGAGCAAGATTACGCCAGCTTTTCAGAACTTGCCTATTTATATTGGATTAAACGCGCCACATTAGAAGGCAGCCACTTAACCCCTAAAGCCCGTAAACGCCTGTACATCAAAACAGCCTTGATATCACTGCTCATTGTCTGGCTGTTGGTGGCTGTTTTTATCGCGCTAACCCCCACCAAATACGAAAGTAAATGGGTGGTCATATTACCTGGGGTCGCAGCGGGGTCTTCCCTAAGCCTTGACAGCCTTGGTCAAGCAAGTAGCTCCAATAGCTCGCCTTATATGAGCTCGGCCATTGATCCAAGAGAGAATTTTAAAGCGATTTCCATGAGCAGCTTGCTGATGCAAACCGCTGCGTTTTATTTAAAAGTGCCTAGCAATGAAATACCAAAACCCAAACTTAAACTCCCCAGTCAAACGGGCTTAATGGAGTTTAGTATTAATGGCGCATCGCCAGAGCAAGCTCAAAAACGTGGCTGGGCTATGTATCGTTCTTTACAAGACATTCTTGATGATCTGCGTTTTGATGAAAATAGCCTGCGCGAGCGAGGTATTCAACGTAGCCTGAAAAGCTATAACGCCCGAGTAAAGCAAACACAAAAGCAATTACTGGATTTTCAATCTGAGCGAGGCCTAATAACCCTTGATCAGTTTAAAGAGTTAGCCATCACCATTGAGCGCTTACGCCATAGTAAAGTGACCCTTTCAGCGTCACTGCAAGGTTTAAATGCCAGCTATGAACTCTATGAAAAACACCTTGGCATTAATGACTCACAAGCTGCGATTTTACTCAAACTCAACAATGATAAGCTGTTTCAGCAGTTACTTGAAAAACACAACACCGCCAATACCACTTACATTGAAAATGCTGGGCGCTTGGGTCGTCGTCACCCGACATTAGTCACCCTAAAAGCAGAGTTAGACAGTATCTTCGATAGTATGAAGCAGCGCTTTAATACCATTATTGGATTTCAAGATGAGAAAATTTTAATGATGCTAACGGTGGATGATGTTGATGGCCGCGCAGTGATGATGCAAGAGTTCATTACCATAGCCTCAAAACGACAAGCGACGCAATCAGAAGTAGATTCACTGATCGCGCAAATTGATCAGTGGGAGCTACGCTTGCAGCACAGTAACGATGATGCCGCCAAGCTTGCAGATTTACAACGTGAACACCAGTTAGCCACTACGGTATTAACCTCTGCGATGGCAAAATTGGATGTGGGTAAATCAGATATCTACTCGGCTTACCCCATGTTGCAATTATTTTCGCCGCCGAGTTTAGCTCATTCTCCCAATAAATTAGCCAGCATACTAATTATCTTTGGTGGGTTAAGCGCTTCTTTCATGTTACTGCTAGGGTTGAGCATTTTATGGATCCGCAAACCATTGTTGCGCAAAATGTTGACGAAAAAATAATATACAACAGCATTGTTTATAGTTATTTATTTTGGCTGTTTGGTGCTTTATATGTCATTGCACCTGTGATTGCATGGGTGCTATTTGCACGCTTACTTTATAAAAAAATTTCAGGTCAGCAAACATATAGAATTAGCATCAGCCATTATGTATGGGTGTTTGGCATGTTGTTCATGCTTATTGCCTTAGTGGTCGGCCACCTCGATTTTGGCTTAGGTATTGGCAAATTAATTAAATCATCTATTGGCTGGGCCAAAGGCTGGGCCTTACTGGCAATATTTCCGCTTATTGGCTGCTTATCTATTCGGCCTGAAATTATTTATCGCGCCTGCTGCAGAGTCTGCAAACATACTATTTTGCTGTTCCCGCTGTTTTTAATTGCTTGGAAAGTTGGCTTGCCCAGCACCTTATATGTGTCGCCACTGAGCATTATTGGTGGCCCAGGGCCTGAGTTTTTCAGCGTCAGTTTATATGAAATCGACCCTGGCAGCGGCGTTCCCCGCTGGCGCCTGTTTACCCCATGGGCACCGGCATTAGGCATGCTAGGTAACTTATATTTTATTTTTGCCGTACAAGAAAAGGATTCACGTTGGAAAAAGTGGGGCATTGCAGGCAGCTTACTGATGGTATTAATGTCGCAATCCCGTCTTGGCTTGGTGTGTTATTTCGCCTTAATCGGCTTTTTCACCCTATTTAAACTTGTGCGCTCACCTTTACTGTACTTTTTACTTAGCCCGTTAATGTTACTTATTGGGGTTGTCGGTGAAGCCACTATCAACAAAATACAAATCAGTATTGCCGCCATAAAAGCTGCCCGCGCCGATTCAACTCGCGTTCGTCAAGCTTTGGCTGATATTGCCGTTGAAAGGTGGATGAATGAAGCGGTGATCTTTGGCCATGGTATCGTTGAGCGAGGGCCGCACATGGTGGAATACATGCCCATAGGCTCGCATCATACTTGGTATGGATTATTGTTTGTTAAAGGCGTTGTCGGCGCTGTAGCGTTAGCAATTCCGATGTTAGTCACCTTCTTGATATTATTGATCCGATTATTTAGTCAGCCTATGGCCAGAGTCGGCATGGCAATTTTACTGATGTTAAGTTTATATACCTTCGGCGAGAATTTAGAAATTCTAGCCTATTTATTTTGGCCGGGATTAATTGTATTAGGTATGACGCTGCGAGCTGAAGAGCCAGAAGCCGTACTCAAAAAAGCCGCTGCCTTGAAGGACTAATCATTGTGTTTTGTTACCTAAGTGGTAACAAAACACTGTCATCACAGCGGCTATGGCTTACGCCATTAAATAATTTTTATCACTTGATCAAATGCAAGACGCGACTTAGGTAAGCTGGCATTGTAATCTTCATCACTATGATGGTAACCGATAGCTAAACCAACATAGCATTCATAACCATCTAATTCTTCGGCAAAAATATCACCGATAAGTTTACTATCAACCCCTTCCATTGTGGTCGAGTCGATACCTAAACGGGCTAAAGTATGCAAGGTGTTACCCAGTGCAAGATAAGCTTGAGAGCGTGTCCACGCCTCGTTATTGCCCTGTGCATCGGTATTTAATTCAGCAAAAGAGTAACCACCAAAAGCTTGCTCGCGATTTTCAGGTTTTGTGCGACCATCTTCAATGCCCTTATCAACCACTTTGGCATAATCGTCACGGGTATAGTGAGGGTTATGGGCAAATAAAATAATATGAGAACAAGCTTTAGCATGGGGCTGATTGAACTGATATTTATTGGCGAAAGTGTCGTGCATTCTTTGTTTTGCTGCATCACTTTCAAGCACAATAAACTTCCAAGGCTGTGAATTAATTGAAGATGCTGAAAGTCGCATCGCCTCACAGATCACCGCTAAATCTTCTTTTGAAACACGCTTTGAAGGATCATAACGCTTTGCTGTATAGCGATTGTTTAAGTCTTCAATAATTGGATGTGTCATATTTACTGTCTCCACTTTCATTAATATTCCCGGCTTTCATCCACGGGAAATGCAACTGCCGAATGCCATAAGTTATAAAGTATTCAATAAAATCATTACTTTGCTTAGCTAAGCTAAATAAACTCAAAACAAATGCTTATTTAATAAGTTACTTTTAACTTTTTATGTAAAAAACTATTATTAATTAAGCACTTTATATGGTTATAAGCTTATTTAACCCCGCCATAGCAAACAGAATTAAAATAACTTCCTAACGACATAAGAACGTTGATAATAGTCGCTAGGTCCCTATGCTTAAAGGGGCTAATAGTTGTTACATTATCAACAATTTTTTGGTAATAGATGATTAAACCCCATAGCATGCACAGCTATCACCCCTCTTTAAGCGCTAACCGCTAAAGTGACGCAGAAGTCAGCCCTTGATAAGAGCTGATAAAAATGGATAACACTCACATAGATAATGGCAGCTGGTTACTGAGATAACTTCTGCTGCACATACGCGCACCAAGCCTTAGAGTGTCGATTTGGCACATCAGTGTCGCCCCTTACACCTAACTTAAATTCAATCACCGACTGCCATTCATCTGAGCCTAAGTCAGGCCCATGACCTTGACCATCGCCTGAAATCAGTTGTTGATCTACTTGCTTAAACCAAGCTTGAGTACACAAGCTACTTTCAACTGCTGCAGTTGATTGCGCACTTGATTGCGCAGTTGATTGCGCACTTGATTGCATAGTCGATTGCTCAGTTTGCTGCTTTGGCACATCTTGGCTACAGCCTGATAAAGTTAATCCAGCTAACAAGGTTAAGCTCGCTGGCAGCAAACCCATGCTCATCAATAAAGAGGTCGATTTGTTCATTTGTCCATCCTGTTAGTTTTGCCTTTCACTCACTTGCCAATACACGCTGGCACCACTATTAGCTAGAGTGAATAGCTAAAGTGAATAGCTAAATCAATCCTAAACGGGTTAACGCCATACATCAAAGCAAACCAATGAAAAGCGCTTTGATGCTCTCAGTTAAAGTATTGCAAACTGCAACGGCCCTATCTCAATTTGCTAAAACACCTCAGCAGCACTTACCCCGTAAAATAATAAAACCCAATTAAAACATACATATAAAAGTTGGCACGATAAGTGTAACTCCCCTTGTATGTAGTCAGCTAGTCCTAATTTGAATTTGCAAACAAGATCAAATTAGCTAACAAGATCAAGGGTACAAATAATGCAAACAACCACTAACTCACTAGGTCCTAAAACGACCGTCAATCAAATGCTGAATCAAGGCATTCGTACATTGGGTAAAAACCTAATGTGGTTGGCGAGTGCTCAGTTTAGTGGCCGTATTGTGAGATTAGCAGCTAGCGTGATAACCGCGAGATTACTGACACCAGAAATCTTCGGTCAAGTGGCCATTACCTTAACCCTATTTGAATTAATTTGTACTCCAACTCGCCGCATTACTTCAGCAGCACTTATTCGCATGAATGATACCGAGTTTAAAGACAACTTAGCCAGCGCCAATGTGATTAACTTCGGCGCCTGCCTTATTGCCTTTGCACTAATGAGTTTAATCAGCTTACCACTGGCTTATTACTACCAAGACAGCCAACTTGTTCTGCCTATCTTGTTTGTTGCCAGTAGTTATTTATTACTGCCATTTGGCATGTTGTACGCCACGGTGAACTTACGTAACAACAATATGCGTAAAGTGGCTAGCGCCAACCTTTGGCAAACCGTGGGCGATGGCATCTTAACTGCAATACTTGCACTGAGCGGCTTTGGCTTGTGGGCCATTATTATCCCTAAAGTGGTGATGGTATTGGTCTGGATTTACCTGCATAAAAATGGCAATCCGTTACCGACTTTTACCCAAAAAGCATCCGTTAAAAATGTTAAATCAATCCTTAGCTTTAGCATTCCAGTGAGCTCAAGCGATTTGATTAACACCCTAAGACAAAGCATTGATTATCTGGTCATTGGTTACTTCATGGGGGTTGAGGCTCTGGGTGTTTACTTCTTTGCTTACAACGTCAGCTTGGGGATCAGTTTAGGGCTAGTTCAAAGCTTTGGTACCGCGTTTTACTCGCACCTTTGTAGCGACGATAAAATCGCGAGCAATGTAGCAAATAGCCAACAAGTTGCTAAGCAGAAGTTTCGTCACAGTGTGATGGCCATTAGCGCGATTACCGCCCCTATCATCATCTTACAAACAACACTTGCGCCCCTTTACGTGCCATTTGTATACGGTGAGCAATGGTTAACAACCGATGCCATTTCAGTGTTCATCTTCTTATGTTTAAGCGGCCTTGTTCGCCCAATGGCAGAAGCCGCCAGTCAGTTATTACTTGCCCACGGCCATAGCCGTTTAAATTTCAAACTCAATTTAGCTATCACCGCTTTGTTAACCCTGGTGATCAGTGTTGCAAGTCAGTTCAGCTTAAGCACAGTCGCACTGAGTGTGATGGTGACTTACTTAATTATTATGCCTTGGCTTTGCTGGTACAGCAGCCGTATCTCATTTAATCAACCAACTGTTACAAACAGTTAAGGAAAACATTATGTCTCCTAGAATCTCAGTAGTAATGCCAGTTTATAACGTTGAACAGTTTGTTAAATCGGCTATTGAATCAGTATTAAAGCAAACCTATGACAACTTCGAGCTATTGATTGTTGATGATCGCGGTGATGATAATAGCATGCAAATATGTAAACAATTTATCGGCGATCCAAGAGTACATATCATCCGTCATCAAACCAACAAAGGTTTAGCAGCGGCAAGAAATACCGGCATCCGTCATTCATTAGGTGAGTTTGTGGCCTTTATTGATTCTGATGATTTATGGCACCCTGAAAAACTACAGCGCCATGTGGTGCATTTAGATAAGAACCCCAACGTTGGATTAAGTTTTTCACGCTCAAGCTTTATTGATTATCAAGGTAAGTTTATCGATTTTTATCAAATGCCAAAACTTTTTGACATTGATGCTGCCCATTTATTATGCCGTAACCCTGTAGGAAATGGCTCAGCGCCGGTTATTCGCCGCAGCACCTTAAACGACATACGCTTTCAGCCAGCAAGCAGTAAAAATCGCCACAGCTGCTACTTTGATGAGAACTTCCGCCAATCAGAAGATATTGAATGTTGGTTACGTATTGCTGCAACCACCTCTTGGGAAATTGAAGGGCTACCAGAGCCATTAACTTACTACCGCCTTAATCATGGTGGCTTATCAGCAAACCTTGAGAAGCAATATGCCTCATGGGAGAAAATGATTGAAAAAGCCCGTGGTTTTGCTCCTAAATTATTAAAGCAACATGAAGAGTCTGCTCGCGGGTTCCAATTACGGTACTTATCAAGACAAGCTATTCGAATCGGTGATGGCAGCGCTGCTGTAAAGCTGTTTAACCGCGCGATGAAAGCATCACCTAGCATTATAAGAAGTGAAACCTTTAAAACCGTCACCACCATGATTGCCGCATATGCGCAGTGGATAATACCTGCTTGGGGTTATATCGCTATCGAAGCTGTTGGGCAAAAATTTATCGGCATTTTACAAAAACTACGTATTTCACGTGACGGCGTTTCAAGTGAATTTATGCAACAAAGTAAATTGTAACCCGCAGCTCTTATCTCATCTTCCCTGTTCTGGCTTTGCAGTGCGATTCGCATTCTGCAAAGTCAGCTTTTTATTGCAAGCCCCTTGCTAAAAAACCACCGAAAAAAACAGTTAAAAACACAATAACACACTATTAATTAGATACTTAACAAATATGGAATAGTTCGTGCTTAACAAGGTATCGAACGATTAATCATTGCATTTTATGAGGTACGGTATGGACGCTCATCAATCAGTAAACACTCAAACCCAGTCGCAGGCATCAGACTCAACCTTATTGTCAGTCCGCGCTTTTGATTGCTTTATGGCGATAATATTACTGGTTTTAATGCTACCAATAATGGTGTTTAAAACCTTAATACTTGCCTGCTCAAAGCAAGCTATTTTTAATGCTATCTACATTCATGTAAACGATCGCCAAGTTGCGCTGTATCAATTTAGCCAAGGGCGCTTTTCAAGACTGCCGTTTTTATTGGGGATCATTAAAGGCGATATTGGTTTTTTAGGCAGTGCCTTTGAGTATTGCGTGTTTGAGCCAAGTTCAACCAATAGCCGCCCTGGTGTTTTTTCCATTGAAAAAATGCAGCGCAATATGGGGATTGAACATATCAATAATGCAGCCCCTGAATTTAGCAGCTTATTTCATTACCTAATTAACCTAAGTAAGTGCCTAATTTGCCGTTTAATTGTTGTCTCTACTGAGCTGAATTACCCTGAGCAATTCAACTTACTTGGGGTCAATATTGATAATAATAAAATGGCTGACAGTGTTGAAAAACTGGTTAAAGCAGCGCAGCACTCTGTGGGCGATGAAACCCAACATTTTGCCTTTGTAAATGCAGACTGCTTGAACATTGCCTCAACAGACAGCTCTTATAAAAATATTCTCAATCAATGCCAGCAAGTTTTTGCTGATGGTAGCGGTATTCGTATTGCTTGCCAGCTACACGGTATCGGCCTTAAAGACAATGTGAATGGTACTGATATGCTGCCGTTACTGTGTCAACGCGCCAGTGAGCAAGGGATAAAACTGTTTTTCCTGGGGGCAACTGCTGGCACCACTGAAGAGGCGGCAACCAACCTTAAACAGCAGTACCCTGATTTACAGATAGTGGGCTGTCATCATGGTTATTTAAATGAAAGCAACCAACAAGAGGTGATTGAGCAAATCAATCAATCAGGGGCGCAGCTACTACTCGTCGGCATGGGGGCGTCAAAGCAAGAACATTGGATTGAGCAACATAAATATCAATTAAAGGTGGGCGCAGCCGTTGGGGTTGGTGGACTGTTTGATTACTTCGCCAATAATGTTTCTCGTGCACCTATTGCTGTCAGACAAGTAGGAATGGAATGGATATGGCGCTTAGCACAAGAGCCACAACGCATGTGGAAACGCTACGTGGTGGGTAACCCGCTATTTTTAGCGCGAGTGTTAAAGCAAAAACAACAGCTAAATTTGGCCTCAGCCACCAGCCAAGCTAAGGCTCAGCCGCTATCAGCTATTTCAAATCACAACCGTCATTGGTACTTCTTTAAAATCAAATGTGGCCAATTTGCAAAACGCACATTCGATATTGTTGCTGCTAGCATTTTGCTAATTTTATTAGCGCCATTATTTGCGTTAACCGCATTAAGTATCCGAATTGAGTCGAAAGGGGCGATCTTTTTTTCACAAACACGCAGTGGCAAAAATAACCAAGCATTCACCATGTGGAAGTTTCGCTCAATGTATATTGATGCCGAGCAAAGGTTAGAAAAAATCAAAGAAAACAATGAAATGCAAGGTGGCGTCATTTTCAAAATGAAGCAAGATCCGCGTATTACCACCATAGGAAAACTTATCCGCAAAGCTTCAATCGATGAGTTACCACAACTTTGGAACGTGTTAATTGGTGATATGTCACTAGTTGGCCCAAGACCTGCACTACCTAATGAAGTAAGCCAATATCAGTTAAGCGACCGTCGCAGATTAGGGGTAAAACCTGGCATCACCTGCATTTGGCAAGTTAGCGGACGCTCAGATATTCCTTTTGATAAGCAAGTAGAACTGGACATTGATTACATCTACAAACAATCGCTTAAAGAAGATATCACACTGTTATTAAAAACTATTCCAGCTGTACTTTTGGCGCGTGGCGCCTACTAGGAGACCTTATGCAAGCTATCGTATTTGCCAACCGCAATGGAAATGAATTAGCGCCGCTAAACCAGCAATATTGCCCAGCGCTATTACCGCTAGCAAACAAGCCTCTAGTGGAGTACACCCTAGAAGATTTAGCGGATGCAGGCATAAGCCAAGTCAAAATGGTGATTTGCGCTGATGCAGAACAACTGGAAGCCCAAATTGGTAATGGCCAGCAATGGGGTTTGAATATTGAGTATTTTTTAAGTAAGCCACAAGAAGCAGTTAATAGCGTGCTTGCCAGAATGCATATCGATAACACCACCCAGGCATTAGTGGTTCGAGGCGATATATTAAGAAGCCCTTGCCTAGAGCGTTTTGTGGCATTTTCCAGCATGGTACCCACCAAATTTGTTCACGCAACAATGGAGCAGCGTAACCCTGGAATGATGATGCTACCCGCTGGCTGGAAACACAATCAATTGCTTAACTGGCCACTGCAAACCACAGCGGTAGATCATGATGATAGTATCGCCCAAGTGCTTCATGGTCAGTGCTTTTATTTAGACAGCTTATCAGGCTATGTGGCAGCCACTGAATTTGTGATTTGTAGCAAAATATTTAGCAGTAAAGGTCGCAAACACCAAACAGGCTCAAGCAACCAAAGCCTTATGGTTGAAGCCCAATGCGAGCTGCCGCAATTAGATAGCGCCGAGGTGTATGGCGCAATTGGTGAATACACCAAAGTGTCTCATAAAGCTCAATTAACTGATGCGGTGGTGGTGGGAAAATACTGCTTTATTGAAGATAGCCAGATCCAAAACAGTATTATTTTGCCTAATACCTATGTTGGGCCGCAATTATCGGTTAACAATAAAATCATTTCCCAAGACTTGATGATAGACCCACAAACCAGCAGTTGGAGCAAAATTGAAGATCAAAGTTTAATCGCCACATCGACCCAAAGCGCCAGTAATTACCACACGCTAATGCAGCGTGGACTAATGATGATGTTTTATATCTTACTGTCACCACTATTACTGACCTTATTTGTGGGCGCATTGATCATCAAGCCCAATAAACCACTGCTGACTGAAACCGTGATTAACAACCACAATAAAGCCGTTAAAGCGCACAAGTTTAATTTTAACAACAAGTTTTTTTCACTACTGCCACAACTTTGGTTAGCAGCCAAAGGCGATTTAGCCCTATTTGGCGCATCCAGTAAACATAAGCATTTGCATGACAGCAACACCACTTATGGCGTCTATGGTCCGGTGCAATTGAACTTTGACCAGCACACCCCTGATGAAGAAATACAAATGGTTGAAATGGAATTTGCCCAAGCGCAAAAGCCACTTTACCTAGCAAACATATTGCAGCAAAAGTTTCACAGCAAACAAGCTGACATCATCATTAAAAGCTAAATTGATTTTAAATTAGAGATTGCAGCTAATTACTGATTAAAAAGGATATTCATTATGAAAACCATCATTACATACGGTACATTTGATTTATTCCACTTTGGCCATGTGAGATTATTTCAGCGCCTAAGCAAAATGTGCGATCAACTGATTGTTGGGGTTTCTACCGATGAATTTAATGCCCTAAAAGGCAAGGCAGCTTTCTTTAGCTACCAGCAACGGGTAGAAATTGTGGCGGCTTGTAAATATGTATCAAAGGTCATTCCTGAGCATAACTGGCAGCAAAAATCAGCTGATGTTAGCCGTTTTGATGTTGATATTTTTGCCATCGGCGATGATTGGCAAGGTGAATTTGATTTCTTAAAAAGCCAGTGCGAAGTCATGTACCTCACCCGTACCGACGATATTTCAACCACTGAGATTAAAAATAACCTCGCGGTTAAATCTGTTAATGCGGCCTAAGCTTATTAGCAGTTTAGTGCTAAACTTTGTATTAAAAGGAATTTACAGTCAAGGAGACATTGCATGAGCCAATTTATTGCCAATAGCATCAAATATGTCATGACTCAAAGCGTATATTTTTTATCTGGCTTAACGCCAAGAACGCGCAAAGCAGTGATGGGGTGTTATAAAAATAAATTTGCCGATAATAGCAAATACCTGTTTTTACATTGGCAGCGCACAAAAACGATCCGCGCGATTTGGATAAGTGGCGATGGCGATGTTATCAGCGCATTAAACCAACAAGGCTATGAGGCGTATCACCGCTGGAGCGCCAAAGGGATTTATCATGCGTTAACCGCTGAGTTTTATTTCTATACTAGTTATATTGGTGATATTAATCAGTATTTTGCTAAAGGTGCCACCAAGGTTAATTTATGGCATGGCTCGCCGCTAAAACGTATTGAGTATGATATTAACAACGGCCCCTTATTAACGATTTATCACCCTAAAAGCCTGAGCGAAAAGCTTAACTCTGCAAGTTTATACCACCAGCAAAAAGTAAAGCCTGATCATATGATTGCCCCCAGTGATTTAGTGGCCAACCTTTTTGCCAGCGCCTTTAACATCAACCTTAACCAAATGCTCAATTGCGGTAATCCGCGCACTGATTATTACAGCCACTACCCCGAATCAAATTCCTTAGCTGATGAACTTAAGCAAATTAATCACGCTGACAGTATTATTCTTTATGCCCCGTCATGGCGTGACGCCTCTGCCCTTGCTGAAAAACAATCGAATCCTTATTTGCAAGCATTTGATTTTGAGTTGTTATCGGCTTATTTAGTTGCTAATAAGAAGCTATTTTTATTACGGCTTCACCCTAATGAAGCCCAACTTGGCAATGATATATCCAATTACCCTAACATTATTAATATCAGTGATTGGCAAGATACCTATGAAATTATTAATGAGGTTGATCTATTAATTACCGATTATTCGTCTTTGTATATCGATATGCTGCAAAGCCAAGCGGATATTGTGTTTTATCAATTTGATCAGCAGCAATATAGTACTGACAGCCGCCAATGCTATGACTATGCAGCGTCTATTCCTGCTGCGGGTAGGGTGATAACTGAATTTAGCCAACTTATGGCTTACCTTGCTACGTCGTTGGATAAAAACGATGCTAGTCAGCAAGCTGAGCATAAAAAAAATAGAGCTGAGTTATCTCAGCTCTATTGGCAATATCAACATATCAATGTGTTTGATTGTTTGGATGAATTTGTTAAGGCTAAATAAAACCCCATCAATGACTTACTAACAAGCGACTAGCGACTAGCGACTAGCGACTAGCGACTAGCGAAGCAGTGACAGTAAATCATCTGCATTACCTGTCCACTGGCTTTTAGCGCTGCCTGCAAGAATGCTATCAGCTAGGCTTTGTTTGTGCTGCTGCATCTCTTGAATTTTTTCTTCTACCGTCCCTTGGGCAATCAGTTTATACACAAATACAGGGTTGAGCTGACCGATACGGTGCGCCCTATCTGTGGCTTGCTTTTCGGCAGCCGGGTTCCACCATGGGTCAAAATGGATCACGGTATCGGCGGCGGTTAAATTAAGCCCTGTGCCGCCCGCTTTTAGGCTAATCAAAAACACCGGAATTTCACCTTCTTGGAAGGCGTCAATTTCAACCTGACGGTTACGGGTTTGCCCTGTAAGCTTGCTATAGCTTATGCCTAAATCAATCAACTCTTGCTCAATTAGCGCCAACATACCGGTAAACTGGCTGAAAATAAGGATTTTACGGCCCTCTTCAACCATCTCGGGTACATTTTCAGTCAACCAAGTGAGTTTGGCGTTATCTTTGACGTACTGCGCTTGCTCTAGCTTCACTAAGCGTGGATCACAACAGGCTTGGCGTAGTTTAAGCAATGCATCTAAAAACTCAATGTGACTGCTTGATACACCTTGTTTAGCAAACAATTCACGTAATTTTTTCTCCATCACTAAACGGATACTTTCATATAAATTACGCTGATCTTTTTCTAACTCTAAGGTTTGAATGATTATGGTTTTTTCTGGTAGCTCCGACATTACTTCGCTTTTGGTGCGGCGCAGTAAAAACGGCGCAATACGATTGAGCAATATCGCCGATTTTTCAGTATCAGCTTGCTTTTCAATCGGGCCTCTAAATTCTTTATTAAAGTAATTATGCTGACCTAATAATCCCGGTAAACAAAAATCCATTAGTGATTTTAACTCGCCTAAATGGTTTTCAAGTGGCGTACCTGATAAGCATAATCTAAATTGGCCTTTGAAGGTTTTAAGCGCTTGAGTGACTTTTGCTTGGGCATTTTTAATCTGCTGTGCTTCATCTAAAATAATATGCTCAAAGCTGTATTCGCTATAGAACAATTCATCACGCAAGATCAAAGGATAAGTGGTCACAATCACATCGTAATCTGCAATCTGCTCAAGTAATGCCTGACGTTTACTGCCGTGTACCACCAGCACTTTTAAACTTGGGGTAAACTTTTGTGCTTCTTTAAACCAGTTGCCCACTAAACTGGTGGGACAAACAATTAAACTGGGCCTAAATGCCCGTGGATTAACTGCGCTGCTTTGTTGCTTTGATTGTTTCGCTTTAAGTAAAAAAGCGAGCGTTTGCAGAGTTTTACCTAGCCCCATATCATCTGCAAGAATACCGCCTAATTGGTATTCTTTTAAGAAACACAGCCAGTCATAACCTTGCTTTTGATAGTCACGTAAGGTGGCATTAAGCCCTTCTGGCAGCGGCGCTGACTCTATGCCTTTAAACTCGGTAAGTTTATTGGCTAACTGTCTAACGCGCTCACCATTAAGTAACCGAATATCGCTTTCTGATAACTCATTCAATAAGTCAGCCCGATTGCGAGGGACTTCTAGTTGGTCGCCACCACCACGCTGGAATAACTCTTGGATAACCGAAATAAGCGGTTTAATGGTTTTGGCTTTAATCTTCACAAAGCGGCCATTAGGCCCTGGCAGAATGAGCTCCTGCTCGTCATCTGGCTCGCCATTTTGCTGCAGCCAACGGGCAACTAAACTTAATAAAGGTACACTTTGGCCATCAATATCAGCATTAAGTGACAGTGAGAACCAGCCGCTGTCTTCATCATCGTCAAGGTCAACTTCAATGTCGGCTTCAACAATATTAAGGTCAAACTCTGGGGCAAACTCTACGTTATAGCCTAAGTCTTCTAAGGTCATCACCCCAAAGGTGGTGAGCTGGGCCCACTCATTCACCATATCAGGCATTAAGCCTAAACTGTAAAAGCTACTGGCATGATTATAAGTCAGCAGGCTGTTATCAATAAGTTGCAGTTGCAAGCTTTGTAGTATCTGCACCACTTGCGCTTCTTGCTCAGGATCACGATGAATTTGATACTGCACTTTACCTTGCTTAATCAAGGTGATTTTTTCGCGAGCTAATTTGCCTGACAACAGCATATCGCCATAGCCAAACTGCAGCTGTAATACCGGCTGCATAACTGCGCTGTCGCTTAATTGCACCATGGTAAAAGTCAGCTTTGCGACTAATGGCTGCTCAATTTCATAAAATTCAATTTCACTGGGTACAGGGACACTTTTAGGGGAAAAGTGACGCAACATTTTATCGCTGATATCGTCGACTTTATCTAATGGCACTGGCGGCATTTGTTGCAATAGCTTTAATTTTTCAACGCTTAAGTCAGTATCCAAATGACCAATCTTTAGATAGTCTAAATCCATAAACATCGGTGGATTGGTGGCAATAAACTCCCAGTTTTCAAGCTCAGGCATGGTCATACTGATTTGCGTATGACGGGTATCAGTTTCTTGCCAAATAAAGTCTGGGGTTAATGCGCGGGTCATCTGAATTGGGGTGCGGCTTTCTTCCCAAAAGCAACTGCCAAGTTGGATCATCTTATTTAATGCCAGTGCGCAAATTTCACCTTCAAGATAGATTTTTGAGGCACTTTTTGAAGACGATAATAATAAGCTGATGATTTGGCTATCTTCAGCGTTAATCCACCATGGCAGATGATACTTCACATCATTTAACGCAACTTTACTGCCTTTGTTGTACTGCAGTTTTTTGTTTAATTTACTGCGTTTAAACTCAACAAAAATACCATGATGATCGCTTGATAACACAAAGATTATCCGTTCTTTATCTTCATCATCTTCGGTCTGTGTGAGGGTATCTTGCTTATCTAATTGTAAAATCCATTGGCTAAGACGCTGCTCTTCAACTGGCTTTTTATCCACTAACGCCAGTAACGCTGCGGCAACGTGCTTACAATTGCTAGCAACAGGGCAAGTACAATGAGATTTCATCACGATTTTATGATTGACATTGACCAAGCTGATGTCTTGACGATAAGGCTCGGTGGCGGTTCCTACCACATAGGATTCAACATTGTGGTTATCTTGACTGGCGTGAACGTCGAGTACCCGCCCTTCAATCAAATAATTCTGCGCCTTTTGCAGTTGAGTAGATGAAAATAGCTTAGCAACAAGTTCTAAGGTAATTTTTATTGGAAGATTAAACAATTTGGCAGACATGCATTATTCCATACGAGCAGTAGCAAAAGATGGCTACACAACAACGAGCGTAACCATCCATTCTATGGAAGATGCCTGTAAAATTCTACCGTGACATGCGCTTTAATTATTTTTTTTAAGGCTAATATCATAGAGTGCGTAAGCTAATTGATGCTAGCCTTGCAACTAGCCTTGTAATAAGTGCTCTTCAATGGCTTCAATTGCACGGGGTTTTCCTACCACCATCACAATGTCACGGCGCTCAAACACCCAATCATCCGGCGGTGGACTTATCTCCTCACCTTTACGTCTAACAGCTCGTGCTTCAACACTAAACTGCGACCAGTCAATATCGGTGAGTTTCTTGCCGATAGCATCTGCACCTGTATCTAACGCCACAGCATGCAGCAGTTCCAAGGTAAAGTCGGTTTCGGCGCCAGTGAAAAAACCATGTAAATATTGGTAGTGATTACGGCGCTCAGACTCTAAACGTTTAATAATTCTTGGTAGCGGCACGCCACATTTATACAGCACTTGCGACACCAGCATTAAACTGCCTTCGAGCTTTTCTGGAATAACTTGAGTGGCGCCAGCTTCTGTTAAATTTTCTAATTCAGCATCATCTGTAGTGCGAACAATAATTTTAGTTTCAGGGGCTAATTTACGTGATAATGCTAAGCAGTCTTCAACTTGCCTTGACTCACCAAAGGTGATCACCACCATGCTGGCTCGGCGAATACCAATTTGCTTTAACAAGCCCATTTTACAGGCATCACCAAAATAGACCGGCTCGCCTGCAGCGCGGGCTTCAGAAACACGTTTGGGATCTAAGTCCAGCACCACAAATGGCACCGCTTCGGTTTTTAAAAAACGCGCAATGGTTTGCCCTACACGGCCATAACCTAATATTAATACCAAGTCGCCATCATCAGGGCTGGGTAAAATGAATTCTTCATCCATTTGATCTTTACTATTGGTTTTACCCTCAATTTTTGCCGCAATATCAACACAATGCCTGACTAACCAAGGTGCGATGGACATGGATAACACCGCCACCATCACTAAAATGGTACTCATTTGAGTTTCTAATAGCTGATAATTAACCGCCAAGGCTAATACCACAAAACTGAATTCGCCCACTTGAGCCAAACTGATAGCCGTACTTAATGCCACTTTAAATTGCTCGCCCCCAAGCTTTAATAAACCAAACACCACTAAGATTTTGGTCATTAACACTGCAATGAGGATTAATAAAATTTGCCACCAAAACTCAACAACAATAGCAAAATTTAATAGCATACCGATGGAGATAAAAAACAGTCCCATCAGTAAATCTCTAAATGGTCTAATATCCGCTTCTAACTGACGTCGATACTGACTTTCCCCTAACAGCATCCCCGCTATAAAGGCACCTAACGCCATGGATAATCCCAGCCACTGGGTAAACGCCCCAGTAACTAACACCACCACTAAGGTTGATAATACAAACAATTCGTTAGAGCGAGAGCGGGCTACTTCATCAAAAATACGCGGTAAAATCCATTTACCAAATGACATCAATGCTAAAAAGGCCAAAATACCAGTGAACAGCCCCCAAGCGATTTCAACAGCGCCCATGGCTTCACTGCTAGGAGATAACAAAGGTAATACAATCAGTAGCGGTACCACGGCAATATCTTGAAATAACAGCACACTGACAGAGAGCTCGCCATGTCGGCGACGCATCCAGCCTTGATCATTAACCAGTTTTAGCACAATCGCCGTTGATGATAGCGCCACAGCAGAGCCAATCACCACCGCAGCAACCATATTTTGACCGAATAAGTAGGCGACTAAACCGGCAATTAATGCGGTGAATGTCACCTGAGCACTGCCTAAACCGAATACTGTGCGGCGCATAGACCAGAGCTTAGGAACCGAAAACTCTAACCCTAGGCTAAACATCAGCAGCACCACACCCAATTCTGCCACTGAATGCATTTGCGCTTGAGTAAACCAATGAAAGCCACTAGGCCCGCTGAAAACCCCGGTTAGCAGATAAGCTAAGATTGGCGGTAACCCAACTCGGCGTAACAAAGAAATTGCCACAATCGCAATGACTAGCATTGAGAGAATATGGATGAAAATACTGTGCTCCATAAAGGCATGTTCTCCGAGTCAATAAAATAACGATTAGATAAACAGTCTATTAACAAAGTGGCAAATTAACAATAACCTTATGAAAATGGTAAACAAAAAATAACAGGCATAGTTATTGCTTAATAAATTTATCAAACGGATAACAATTAGAAACTTGAAATCATCATTGGGATAATAGCTATGGACTACGCAGTAACGTCACAACCATACCCGAAGTTAACTATAAGTAAATCAGAAGCTTATTATAAAATAACCGATGAAGAACCTAGGCTTAATTTACTGGCAGTGTTACAGCAATTACACTCAAATTTAGACCCTGAAAGCGTTTTTGCCCGCTATGGCAAAAGCATCGGACAAGTTTTGCCGATCCGCGGCATCCAGCTTAATCACCAATTAAAACTGAATTGGGGTCGTTGCCAGGGACTCAGTATTCAGCGAGTGATCACCGGTTTTGGTGAGCCCTATAGCATTAAATATTACTTATCTACGCCACTGACACCAAGTCAAACAAGATTGTTAAACACCTTAGAAGAACTGTTCAATCAGCCATTACATAATGCCTACCAATATGCGCAGATGTCGAACCAAGCGATGTTTGATGCCCTGACTGGGCTAGGTAATCGCTATTATTATCGGCAAAGTATTAAGAGTGCACTGGCAAGAGCTAACCGAAAACAAGCTGATATTTCTCTGATTGTGCTGGACTTAGATAACTTTAAAAACCTCAATGATCAACATGGTCATAAACTGGGGGATACGGTATTAAAAGAGTTTGCTGATTTATTAAATGATGCTATCCGCAATACTGACCAAGCATTTCGAATTGGTGGTGATGAATTTATAATTATAGCCCAAGGAAAAGAACATACGATGACACCATTGTGTGAACGTATTATTGCGGCAATAAATAGCCACCCATTAACCAGTGCATTTAAGGTGCAATGCAGTATTGGGGTGGCTGAGTTTTTACCACCACAAACCCAAGACAAACTTTATGAAACTGCAGATATGGCGTTGTATGCAGCAAAAGCCGCGGGTAAAAACGGCTTTAAATTAAGTATGCAAACAAACGCCTAACTCGTTATGGCTGGCAAGATAGCGTTTATCAACCCAAAAACCAATGGCGGCAACTAAGGTGTCATTGTAAAAAATAAGCGGTATTTTATGCCTTTGCCAAGGTGGCACGGCTAGCTCCTGCCAAACTTTTTTAAGCTCACGGCCTTTATCACGAAAATGCGGCTGACAGCGAATACTGCCTTTGGCGCCAAATGAGATAGTCACTTGCTCCGTTGTCGCTAACCTTAGTCTTACTCCCGTTTGCGTTAAACCAATAGCGCAGTCAGCTAGCTGATTCATCTGCACGGTTAAACTCAATTGCTTGCCAGTACACAATGACTGAATATTGCCAATCAACTCAACATCATCTGGCTTTTCATTACTAACAGGCACCACAAATGCCTTGCCAGCAAAACGCTTTATTGAGTAATCACCACAAAAAATATCCACCTTGGCATCATCAGCGGCATAGATCAGCTGCTGTAAAATTTGTTCCAGCTGCGATTGAGACGGCAAATTAAACCCTAAAGATTGAATAAAGCCCCGCAGCAACAGGGCTTGCCATTGAGGTGTTTGGTCTGACAATTGCTGTAATTTAAAAGCGGGCAACTCAAATGGTGTTGCTGTATCAAGCCATGCGGGTAAGCGTGTATCAACTTCATCTTCAATCACTTGCTGCTGCTCAGCGCATAATTTAGCACTGCGTGATGCGGTGGTGGCAATACTTGGCCAGCGAGCTTTTAATCTCGGAATGATGTCATGGCGCAGAAAGTTACGGTCAAATTGCTCATCTTGATTACTTTCATCTTCAATGTGCTTAAGTTGGTTATCACTGGCAAAAGCTTCAATTTGCTGGCGAGTAACATCAAGTAACGGCCTAACAATCCAACTTTGATGATTAAATGGCTGCATGGCGCCCATGGCCGCTAAGCCCTTGGGCCCTTGACCACGTTTGAGGGCTAACAGTAAGGTTTCCAGTTGATCATCTTGATGATGGGCGGTGAGTAATATATCGCCTTGGTTAAGGTATTTTTTGAAGACGTTATAGCGGGCATCTCTGGCGAGCGCCTCTAAACTTTGCCGCGCAGCTTTATTAATCGCTACACGTTCTATCTGAATGGGTAACTGATAGTGCTTAGCCTGAGTGAGACAATGATTGACCCAATGCTCTGCATTGTCACTAAGTCCATGATGAACATGGACTAATAAGCAAGGGATATTAGGGTGCTGCTGGGCAAACTGGCTTAAACCATAGGCAAGGCATTCAGAATCAACCCCGCCGCTGTAAGCTAATACTAACTTAGCCTGAGGCTGTGCGTTTAATAGCACTAGCGCATGCGCTTGTATCGCTTTGCAAATATCTACGCTCAATGGATGCCTCTATTGCCCAAATGGCTCAGCAATGTGAGCCCGAAACCAAAGCCAGTTTGCTAAATTAATTAAACACGATTTTGACGTTTTTAGAGCCCACTAGACTTTCAATTGCCAGCATCAGTTCATCGGTTGGATTCACCCGCCATTCATCACCAAGGCGTAATTGGCCTGCTGCTTGTTGCTGCTGATAATTAATGATAACCGGCACACTGCCGTTTTTCCATGGCGTTAATGCTTGCTCAAATTGCTCAAGCCAAGTTTGGTTGATGTCATCAGCAGTAATGTTTATTTCCACTGCATTGGCAAAGTGGCTACGAGCCTCGCCAATTTCAATGATGTTGCGGGCAGTCATGCGATTGCCACCAGCAAAATCATCAAAGCTGACCTCACCTTCACAGATCAAAATTTTATCTTTTTCAAGCAAGTGATTAAACTTTTCAAACGCTTCAGTAAATAGCATCACTTCTAAGCGTGAGCTTTTATCATCTAACGTCACCAGCCCCATTTTTGAGCCACGTTTGGTTACCATCACTCGAGTGGCAATAACTAGCCCCGCGGCCTTCATGGTTTTACCGCGGTCAGTCGGATGGACGTCTTTTAAACGCCCTGAAGTGTACTGCTTCAGCTCTTTTAAGTATTGATTTATCGGATGACCTGTAAGGTATAAACCTAAAGTATCACGCTCACCTTCAAGCCAAACTTTATCAGGCCAAGGAGTACATTCAACAAAGTTTTGTTTATTGTCTTCTGGTTCAGAGTTAAGTAGGCCAAACATATCGTTTTGGCCAATAGCTTCAGCTTTGGCATGCTGGGCCGCGGCCAAAATCGCTTCTGGTAAGGTGGCAATCATCGCCGCGCGGTGCGGACCTAAACTGTCTAATGCACCGGCACAAATCAGTTTTTCGATGACGCGTTTATTGAGCTTTTTAAGATCAATTCGGGCGCAGAAATCAAATAAATCAATAAATGGTCCGTCTTTTCGGGCATTGAGAATCGATTCCACTGGGCCATCACCAACCCCTTTAATCGCACCGATCCCGTAGACAATGTTAAGCTCGTCATCAACGGTAAATTTGAATAAGCCTTTATTCACATCCGGTGGAATAAGCGGTATGCCCATGCGTTCACATTCATCGACTAAGATAACGATTTTATCTGTGTTATCCATATCTGCTGACATTACCGCCGCCATAAACTCGGCAGGGTAATGGGTTTTAAGCCATAGGGTCTGATAGGAAACCAGTGCATAGGCAGCTGAGTGAGATTTGTTAAAACCATAACCGGCGAATTTTTCAACCAAGTCGAAGATCTTCATCGACAGGTCGCCATCAACACCGTTATTGATAGCCCCCTCTTTAAAGGTGCCGCGCTGCTTTGCCATTTCTTCTGGTTTTTTCTTACCCATTGCACGGCGTAACATATCCGCGCCACCTAGGGTGTAGCCTGCTAGCACCTGCGCAATCTGCATCACTTGTTCTTGATACAAAATAATGCCGTAGGTTGGCTCTAACAGCTCTTTTAATGACTCATGTTGATATTCTGCATCAGGGTAAGAGACCGCTTCACGGCCATGCTTACGCTCAATAAAGTTATCTACCATGCCTGATTGCAATGGGCCTGGGCGAAACAGTGCCACAAGTGCAATCATGTCTTCAAAACAATCGGGTTGCAGACGTTTAATCAAATCTTTCATACCACGGGATTCTAACTGGAATACCGCTGTGGTTTCATAGCGCTGAAGTAATCTAAACGACTTAGGATCGGTTAAGTCAATGGCCTCAATCCTGACGGGCTCTTTGCCCTGCTTTGCTAGGCGCGGGTTAATCATTTGCAGCGCCCAATCAATAATGGTCAGGGTTCTTAAGCCTAAGAAATCAAACTTAACTAGCCCTGCGGTTTCTACATCATTTTTATCGAATTGCGTTACTGGGTTTAAGCCTTCAGCATCACAATAAAGGGGCGAGAAATCAGTGATAACTGTCGGTGAGATAACCACGCCACCAGCATGCTTACCGGCATTACGAGTAACACCTTCAAGTCGTCGACACATGTCAATCAGCTCACGGACATCTTCATCAGCGTTATACGCTTCTGGTAATGATGGCTCCACTTCAAAGGCTTTGGTCAGAGTCATCCCGGGCTCTGCAGGGATCATTTTTGTTAACCGTTCAACAAAACCATAGGGGTGACCGAGTGCACGGCCAACGTCCCGTACCACAGCTTTTGCCGCCATGGTACCAAAGGTAATAATTTGTGATACCGCATCTCGGCCATACAATTCAGCAACGTGATCGATAACTTCATCACGTCTATCCATACAGAAATCGACATCGAAATCAGGCATAGAGACACGTTCTGGGTTTAAGAAACGTTCAAACAGTAAGTCGTACTCTAGTGGGTCAAGATCGGTAATTTTTAGTGCATATGCCACTAATGAGCCCGCACCAGATCCACGACCCGGTCCAACAGGAATATCGTTATCCTTACCCCATTGAATAAACTCCATTACAATAAGGAAGTAACCAGGGAAGCCCATTTGGTTAATCACTTTTAGCTCAATATCTAGGCGTTCATCATACTCGGGACGCTTTTCTAAACGTACCTGTTCATCAGGGAATAAAAATTCCAGCCGCTCTTCTAGGCCTTTTTCCGACACTTCGACGAGAAAGTCTTCAATGGTCAAATCGCCCGTTGGGAAGTTAGGCAAGAAATATTCGTGTAAACGTATAGTCACATTACAGCGTTTGGCGATTTCCACACTGTTTGCCAGTGCTGATGGAATATCAGCAAATAACTCACACATTTCTTCTTCTGTGCGTAAGTATTGTTCTTTACTGTATTTTTTCGGTCTGCGAGGATCAGCTAAAGTAAAACCGTCATGGATCGCCACCCGTATTTCGTGCGCTTCAAAATCATCGGCCTTTAAAAAGACCACCTGATTGGTCGCCACAACAGGTAGATTGCGATCAGAAGCTAATTTTACCGCCATGTGCAGATAGCGTTCTTCATCAGCTCTGCCAGTTCGCAAAAGCTCTAAAAAGTAACGATCTTCAAAATGGGTTTGATAGAAATTTATCAGCTGATCAACTTGGGTTTGGTTACCTTTTAATAATGCCTTACCAACATCGCCTTCTTTCGCCCCAGAAATAATCAAAATGCCTTTATTAAACTTAATCAGCCACTCTTGATCGATAACCACTCGCCCATCTATTTGGCCACGTAAATAGGCCTCACTGATGAGCTGGGTTAAATTTTGATAACCGTCGTTATCTAAGGCGATGATAGTTAAGGCGCAAAACTCTTTTTCAAAACCTGGGACTTTCATCCAAAAATCAGCGCCAACAATCGGCTTGATCCCTGCCCCATGACAGCCACCATAAAACTTTACCAGACCACAAAAGTTATTTTGATCTGTTATCGCTAGCGCCCCCATTCCAAGCTCTTCGGCTTTGGCAATAATAGGTTTAACTTTTGCCACGCCATCTGACATGGAAAAATCACTGTGAACGCGAAGATGAACAAAACGAGGATCGGACATAGATTATAGTATCTTTGAAATGCGTGATTAAAAGGAAAAAACTGCTAGCCAGATTAACAAACTAACCCCAAATTTAATAGAACAGATTAGGGCTATCATCGCTAAATAAGCCGATTAAACAGCGCCAATGCCGTAGGCAATACTTGGCGATGCTGTCTAATGCTATATTGTTATAACCAAAGCGGTTTAAGATTCAGATTTTGCCAGTACTGCCATGACTGGTTTAAAACTTTTGCGGTGTTCAGCTAATACCCCATGTTGTGCTAATGCTTCAAAATGGGCTTTAGTTGGGTAACCTTTATGATTGGCAAACCCATATTGTGGATATCTGGCATCAAGCTCAGCCATTTCCCTGTCGCGGGTTACCTTGGCAATAATCGATGCGGCGCTTATTGCTGCCACCAAGCCATCACCTTTGATAATGGCATGACTAACGATTCCAAACTCTGGACTACGATTCCCATCCACCAACACTCGCTCTGGGGTAATAGTTAAGCCTTGCACTGCCCGCTGCATAGCCAGCATGGTGGCATGGAGAATGTTAAGTTCATCAATCTCTAATGGGGATGCACGGCCGACACTAATGCATAAGGCTTTTTCACTGATTTCAGTAAATAGCAATTCACGGCGTTTTTCAGTTAATTTTTTTGAGTCATTTAAGCCTGATATCGGATTATTAGGGTCTAAAATAACTGCTGCGGTAACCACATCACCCACTAATGGGCCTCGGCCAACTTCATCAACACCCGCGACCACGCCGCGGCTAATGTATTCAACTTGTTCGGGGGTAATACCCTTTATTACTGCAGGAATACGACTCACAAATCACCTCTAAAATTGCCATAAAAAAACCTGCTTGAGCGAATAACATCACTCAATCAGGCTTTAAAAATTACTGATATTAATCGAGTAAGTTAATTACCGCGTCAGCAGCTCTATCGCTGGCATTGCAGCGTAAACTGCGATGAATTTGCTCAAACTCTTGCTTAAGCGGCGTAAAATCTGCATTTAACTGCTCAATCACTGCAGCTGAAATATTCTCAGGATTACACTCATCTTGAACAATTTCAGGAATAAGCTTTTTGCCCGCGAGCAAGTTTGGCAAAGAGTAATGCTCAACTAACATCATGCGTTTAGCAATTTTGTAAGTCAGCGCATTAACCCGATAAGACATCACCATAGGCCTTTTAACCAGCATGGCTTCAAGTGCTGCAGTGCCTGATGCTAGTAAAATAGCGTCAGCTGCGGCCATGACTTCCCTTGATTGCCCTTCAATTAAATCGATAACCAAATCTGGTGCATACAGCTCAAGGGCGGCAATAAACTGCTCCTTACGGGCCTTATTAACCAGTGGCGTGACAAACTTAATATCTGGATAAGCTTGCTTAACAATCAGCGCCGCTTTAATAAAAGGTTCAGCTAACTGTTTTAGCTCACCACCGCGAGATCCAGGCAAAATGGCTAAATATTCTGCATTAGGGTCTAAACCCAGCAGTTTACGGGCAGCTAACTTATCGCTTTCAAGCGGAATATCATCCGCTAAAGTATGACCGACAAAGGTACATGGCACCTGATGTTTGTCATAAAACGCTTTTTCAAAAGGTAATAACGACAACACCATATTGGTGGCTTTTTCGATTTTGAAAATACGTTTTGGACGCCAAGCCCAGACCGACGGACTCACATAATGGACCGTTTTTATGCCTTTATTTTTTAACTTGAGTTCAACCCCAAGGTTAAAATCTGGCGCATCAATACCAATAAAGCAATCAGGTTTTGCTGCACAAATTTGCTCAATCAAACTGGCGCGCACTTTAAGTAAACGCGGCAGCCTTGCTAACACTTCAACAATCCCCATAACGGCAAGCTCTTCAAACGAAAAAAAGCTCTCGAAACCAAGAGCCTCCATTTGAGGACCACCAATGCCAATAAAGCGCGCATCTGGGTAGTGATTTAGTAGCGACTTAATTAAGCCTGCGCCTAAAATATCGCCGGAGATTTCTCCGGCGACCATAGCAAATATACGAGGGGTATTATTTGTCATTATCAATACTATCGAATGATCCCGCGAGATGAACCATTAATGAATTCAACCATGCCTTTAACGTATTCATCGGCTTCAGCGTCTTCAGTAATTTCAGCTAATGCTTCTTCAATCGTTAAATTTTTACGATATAGCGATTTATAGGTACGACGAATAGCATGTTGGGTTTCTTTAGTGAAACCTCGGCGCTTCAAACCTTCAACGTTCAGACCTCTTGGGATAGCTGGGCTACCGGCTGCCATCACAAATGGCGGCACATCTTGAAAGATGGTTGAAGAGCCTGCAGTAAACGCATGGGCACCAATATGTACAAACTGATGTACACCAGTCATGCCACCTAAAATAGCCCAATCACCAACATGTACATGGCCTGCAATAGAAGCATTATTTGCCATGATAATATTGTCACCTAACACACAGTCATGAGCGATATGCACATAAGCCATAAGTAGGTTATTTGAACCTATACGGGTTTCACTATTATCTTGAATGGTACCGCGGTGAATAGTCACGTTTTCACGAATGATATTATTATCACCCATGATTAAAGTTGTTGGCTCACCAGCATATTTCTTATCTTGGCATTCTTCGCCAATTGAAGAAAACTGGAAGAAACGATTGCCTTTACCAATGACACTTGGGCCTTTGATAACGACATGTGAACTAACCCAAGTATCGTCGCCAATTTCAACGTCAGCGCCAATATAACTCCAAGGGCCAATCGTGACATTGTTACCAATTTTTGCGTCTGGGTGAACGAATGCTAACTTATCAATCACTTGTTGATCTCTCTGCGTGCACACATGATTTCGGCTGAACAGGCTAGCTCGCCATCGACGAATGCTTGTCCTTCAAATACACCAATTCCTCGGCGCTCTTTAATCATTTTAACGTGGAAATGAATCTGATCACCTGGAGATACCACCCGCTTAAAACGTGCTTTATCAATACCAGCAAGTAAATATAAGACATCTGGTGATGGATCTGGACTCATGGTTTTAAATGCAAGCAAACCTGTTGCTTGGGCCATCGCTTCAATGATTAATACACCAGGCATTACTGGTTTAACTGGGAAGTGACCTTGGAAAAAAGGCTCATTAAAGGTGACATTTTTAATCGCATGTAAAGACTCACCTACGGTGTAATCTAGAACACGGTCAACTAACAAAAAAGGGTATCTATGAGGAAGATACTGAAGGATCTCTTCAATATCCATGGTATTTAATTGGTTTGACACGCTAATTCCTCGCAATGGCAATCATGCCATGACTTCTAATCTTGTATTTTCTTTTCAATCACTTTGACGCGATTAAATAATTCATCTAAATGACGGAAACGAACAGTATTGCGACGCCATGATTTGTTATCCATTGCAATTGTAGCAGATGAATACAAACCTGGTTTACGAATTTCGCTTGTCACATTGGTGCTGCCAGAGACATGGGTGCCGTCTGCAACCTTCAAATGGCCTGCGATACCGCTACCGCCACCAATAATACAGTACTTACCAAGAGTCGCACTACCGGCTAGGAATGAGGTTCCTGCAATAGCGGTATTTTGGCCGACAACACAATTATGGGCAATTTGAACTTGGTTATCGATGATAACGCCATCATGAATTTCTGTATGAGATAAAGCACCACGATCTACTGTGGTATTGGCGCCAATTTCTACATTATCGCCAATTCTTACACCACCAGTTTGTGGGATTTTGATCCAGTTACCGCGCTCGTTCGCATAGCCAAAGCCATCAGAACCAATCACGCAACCAGAATGAAAAATACATTGCTGACCAACAATCACATCATGATAAAAAGTCACATTGGCTTTTAAAATACAGCCAGAACCTATGATAGATTGCTCGCCAATAACACTACCTGCAGCAATTTGTACGTCATTACCAATAATGACATTGGCATCGATGACAACATTAGCCCCTATAGCGACATTCTCGCCCAGTTGCGCTGAGGCATCGATTTGTGCCGAGGGGTGGATACCTTTGGTAACTTTTGGGGTGGTATCTAAAAGTTGTGCTACCCGTGCAAAGCCCACGTATGGGTCTTTTAACACTAAAGCATTGCCGCTGTAATCTTCGGCATCTTTTTCACTCAATAACACCGCACCCGCTTGAGATGTCTCAAGCTGGGCACGATATTTACTATTGGCTAAAAAAGAAAGTTGATCTGAGGCGGCATCTTCTAGGGTCGCAACACTGGTGATCACCAAAGTGTCGTCGCCTTTAACAGATGCGCCTAATAGCTGACCAAGCTCTTTTAAAGTCACGGTTTTCATTAGTTGCCTTTACTTAACGCTTGAACAACTTTATCACTGATATCAGCATCTGGCTTAACGTAGATAACTGCACCACGTTGCAATACGATGTCATAAGACTCTTTTGCAGCAATAGTATTAATCGCTTCTTGTACTTTAACTAAAAGCTTGTTTTGCTCTTCACCTTGACGACGACGCATATCTTCATCAAGTGCTTTGCCTTTTAATTGGAAATCAGACTTTAGTGATTCCATTTCACGTCCAAGCTCAGTTTTTTGACTTTCGCTCATTAACGCGCCATCACGTTGTTGCTTTTCAACTAATGTACGCATTTGTTCTTGCATTTTTTGTACGTCAGCAACTCGATCACCAAACTCAGTTTTTAGTGACTGTGAAATTTGTTCACGTTGAGGCAGTTGCTCAAATACTTCGCCCATATCAACCACAGCAATTTTTTCAGCATGTGCCATCATAGGTGCACTTAAAAATGCCATTGTTACTAACGCGCGATTTAACATCTTTTTCAAAATAGACTCCTTGTTATTATCAGCAAAACTTGCTGAGTGTATTTGTTTTAGAACGTTTTGCCAATGTTGAACGAAAATATCTCTGTTTCATCATCTTCGTACTCTTTAATCGGCCAAGCCAAGCTAAACACCATAGGTCCCATTGGTGATAACCATTGGACGCTCATACCCCAAGAGGCACGGATCCGACCTGGGTCGCTATAATCTTCCAGTTTGTCAAACTCATCCGCTGGAAGGTATCTATACGAGTCATAATCAAACTCGGTATCCCATACGTTACCAGCATCAACAAAGAAACTAGTACGTACTGAATTAGAATAAGCCTCATCCAAGAAAGGCGTTGGAACAATCATTTCCACACTGGCAGTCGCAATGGCATTACCACCAATAGAACGACCAGAACTCACTTGAATTCGGTTAGGATCACCTGGCAGTGTACAGCCGTCACCTGATGGATCTGGCGCACATGGCTCACTACCACGATATAAATAGAACGAACGAGGGCCGACAGAATTAGACTTAAAGCCACGTAATGAGCTACTACCACCTGAGTAATAGTTTTCCCAGAAAGGCAAAATTTGATCATTATCATTAAACTTACCATAACCATTGGCATAACCTAAGCGCGCTCGCGTTAGTAACACAAAGCTGTGGTTACGGGTTAATGGTAAGTAAAAGTTGGTATCAAAGTCAGTTTTAAAATACTGCAGATCCGACCCTGGAATGGTTGCTTTCGCACTTAGGCGCTGCGATGAACCATCTGTTGGGAAGGTGCCGCGGTTTAATGTACTGCGATACCAACCACCATTTATCTCAAAGTTATCAAAGGCTAAATCAGAATTCGGGTCATCAGACTCACGGTAAACATTATAGAAACGTAATGCTTGTTCGTAAGCAGAGATTTCTGAAATCGCGTTATGACGATAGCCGATACCACCATTTAAACGGTTATTTTCGTTTATCGGGAAGCCTGAGTTTACCGCGATGCCATAAGATTTATTCTTATAACGCTCAAGGTTAGCCTCGTTTGCATCAAACTCGTTCCAGAAGATACTGCCGCCTAAGCTCACACCATCTTTAGTAAAGTACGGGTCAGTGTAAGAGAAGTTAACGTTCTTAGAATACTTATTGGTATTTAAGTTAATACCCGCTTGGTTACCCGTACCTAAGAAGTTACTTTGCTGTACACCAAACTGCAGACTTAAGCCTGATTCAGTACCATAACCCACACCGGCGTTAAATGAACCAGATGGCTGTTCTTTCACATTGAAAGCCACATCCACTAAGTCATCACTGCCAGGTACTTGTACGGTTTCAGTATCAACTGTTTCAAAGTAACCTAAACGGTTTAACAATACTTTTGACTGCTCAACTTGAGCTGAGTTTAACCACGCACCTTCCATTTGACGTAGTTCACGACGCATTACTTCATCTTTAGTAACTGTGTTACCGCTGAAGTTAATTGAGCGCACGTAAACACGTTTACCAGGGTTAACATTAATGTTTAATGCAACCTCTTTGGTTTCGTCATTAATTTCTGGATAGGTTTTTACTTCAGGATAAGCATAACCAAAACGGCCTAAATACTTGCTGTACATTTCTTCGGTGAAGGTAACATCACCACCGTTGTACATATCGCCTTCTTTGATCGGCAAGATAGCCTTCATCAACTCTTCACGGCCCATTAAATCACCGGTTAAGTTAACTTCAGAGACCTCGTACTTATCACCTTCATCAACATTGATGGTGATGTACAAGCCTTTTCTATCAGGGGTCATTGCCACTTGGGTTGATGTTACCGCAAAGCGAATATAACCTTGGTTGTGATAGTAGGTTTTTACCGTTTCTAAATCAGCTTCAAGCTTTTGCTTTTGATAACGGCGCTCACCAAATAAGTCCCACCAAGCAACGTAATCTTTAAGCTCAAGTAAACCAATTAATTCAGAATCTGAAAAAACGGTATTACCCACTACGTTAATTTGGCGAATTTCAGCCGCTAAGCCTTCAGTGAAGTTAAATTTAAGTTCAACACGGTTACGAGGTAAGTTAATGACTTCTGCTTCAACTTTCGCGCCGTATTTACCCACACCGTAATAGAAATCTTGCAGGCCTTTTTCGATGCCTGACAACATGGTTCTATCAAGTGACTCACCGATTTTAATACCTGAGCCGTCTAAGCTTTCTTGTAACTGCTCATCTTTAATATCTTTGTTACCTTCAAAGGTAACAGCACTGATAGTGGCACGCTCTTTAACGGAAACAAGCAATACGCCATCTTCATGGCTAACACTGATGGTTTCGAAGTTGGTTGAGGCATACAAGCTTTTAATGGCTTGCTGTAATTTTACTTGGTCTACCGTATCGCCCACTTTAACGGGCAGGTTTAGCAAGGCAGCACCAAGTGCGACTCGCTGTAAACCATCAATCTGGATGTCGGTCACTTCAAATGGTTGGAAAGTTTCCGCCATACCATTGCCTGAAAATGACGCGCCGACTAAAATCATCGAGGCAAAAAGTTTATTCAATCTCATAGAGCACTTCTAATTATTTGTGTTCCCTGCTCAGAGTCTGGAAAAATCATTAAAGAGTGCAACACTCATCAACAATAACAGCATCGCTGCGCCAAACCTGAATCCTATGTCCTGTACCTTCTCCGGTACAGGCTTACCCGTAATCACTTCGATAAAGTAATACAGCAAGTGTCCCCCATCGAGCACTGGCAAAGGCATTAAATTAATGATGCCTAAGTTCACACTGATGAGTGCGATAAACCCAAGAAAGTACACAAATCCATAGTCTGCACTGGTACCAGCACCTTGAGCTATAGAAATAGGACCACTTAAGTTTTTCACCGACACATCGCCGGTAAACAGTTTTCCAATCATCTTAAAGCTGACAACCACCAGTTGCCATGTTTTATCAGCGGCTGCTGTGAAGGAATCTACTATGCCATACTCAAGCTGGAAGCGCATACTTTCCGGCCAATCAATTTGAGTAGGACTTACCCCGACCATGCCAATCATTTGGCCTGCAGCATTGGTTTGTGCTTGCGGGGTGACATTAAGGGTTAATGCTTGATTATCACGTAATATTTTTAGCTGCACCGTTTTATCGGCAGACTTTTGTATCACATCTACAAACGCATTCCAATCGCGGTATGGTTTACCATTGATGGCAGTAATTTCATCGCCAACCTGCATACCAGCATATTCTGCCGCGCTACCTTTGGTGATCAAGGCTATTATAGGCTCAATGGCTGGGCGATAAATACCTAAACCAATTGCACTAATTGGCGATTCTTTATCGGGGTCAAATGTCCATTGGCTAATATCAAGCGTATGGGATTGACCAAGCTGGGCATCTGTAACGGCCGCATTAAGCGGTGTAAGACTGATCTCTAACGAATCGCCGCCAATATGACTCACTAACGCTAAATTAACTTCTTCCCAGTTTCTGACTTTTTGACCAGATACCGATAAAATTTGCATTGGCTCTTTAATGCTTATCTGCGCCGCAGGAGTATTGGCTTTGGTGGTATCAATAACAGGCTTTAAAGAAGGTACGCCAATGATGTACATAAGGTATAAGGCAACAATGGCGAACAAAAAGTTGGCCATGGGCCCGGCTGCCACAACCGCAATACGCTGCCAAACGGTTTTTCGATTAAAAGCTTGGTCGAGTAATTCCTCTGGGACTTCTTCTACTCGCTCATCAAGCATTTTGACATAACCGCCAAGCGGGATCATCGCCACAACGTACTCAGTGCCGTCTTTACCAACCTTGCGCCAAATGGCTTTACCAAAGCCAATAGAAAAACGTTCGACTTTTATGCCGCAACGGCGTGCAACCCAAAAATGTCCGTATTCATGAACTGTAATCAAAATACCTAATGCGACAATAAATGACCCTAGGTTCCATAAAAAATCTAACATTGTTCTCCTAAGAACTAGTTAATTGAGTTAATTGCTTCATGAGCAATAGCACGTGCTTGTGCATCTAACTGTACAATATCTTCAATCGTCGATAACGACGACTGCGGCACTTTTAATAAACACGCTTCATTAACTTTAGCGATGTCAGTGAACTTGATTTGTTCAGCTAAAAAGGCTGCTACGGCAATTTCGTTTGCGGCGTTAAGTACTGTTGTCGCCTCTTGTCCCTGCTCACAAGCCTGCATTGCTAAGCCTAAACATGGGAAACGATTGAAGTCAGGTTCACAGAAGCTCAATTCTCGGACTTTGAAAAAGTCCAAAGGTTCAACTCCAGCGTTAATTCTTTCAGGAAAAGACATACAATGGGCAATAGGTGTACGCATATCTGGGTTACCCATTTGTGCGAGCACTGAACCATCTCGATATTGCACCATAGAGTGAATCACACTTTGCGGGTGAATAACCACTTTCAATTGCTCAGCCTTAGTATTAAATAACCAGCGCGCTTCAATAAACTCAAGACCCTTGTTCATCATGGTGGCTGAATCGACTGAAATTTTAGGTCCCATTGACCAATTAGGGTGATTACACGCTTGTGCTGGCGTCATGGATTGAAGCGCGGCTAAATCGGCGGTTAAAAATGGGCCACCAGAGCCTGTCAGTAAAATATGCGAAATACCAGATGCGGTTAAATCACAGTGCCCAAGGTTGGCTTGAATATCGGCAGGTAAGCACTGAAAAATAGCATTATGCTCACTATCGACCGGCAGTAGGGTCGCGCCACTTTGCACTGTAGCCTGCATAAACAATTCGCCAGACATGACTAAGGCTTCTTTATTTGCCAGCAATACCCGTTTGCCCGCTTTAACTGCGGCAAAGGTTGAAACAAGACCTGCTGCGCCGACAATCGCGGCCATAACCGTATCAACTTCAGAAGCCGTGACAAGACCTAATAACGCATCCTCACCTGTTGTCACCTTAGTGGCAATATTAGCAGGTATACGCTGCTGCAGCGCCTTAGCTGCAGATTCATCGACCATATGTGCATATACTGGTTTATGCTCGATACATAATGACAACATTTTATCGACGCTGGCATTGGCAACGAGACCATAAACCGCATATTGCTGTGGGTTTTGGCTAATAACACTTAACGTACTTGACCCAATGGAGCCAGTAGCGCCTAAAATGACCATATTTTGCATTGTATTAAATCCAGAATGCGATGTAGATAAGAGTGAAGATCGGTAGTGCAGCCGTTAAACTGTCCATTCTATCGAGTACTCCACCATGGCCTGGTAAAATAGTACCTGAATCTTTTATATCAGCAGCACGTTTAAACATGCTTTCAGATAAATCACCAAAGGCTGAAGCTAAAGCGGTTATCAGCGTAACGGTAATCACTAAAGCTAATTCTTGTTCTGGTGAGTAATACATCACCCCACATGCGACGACCAAGGTTGCTAATAAGCCACCAATCAAACCTTCAAGGGTTTTATTAGGGCTAACATTGGGCATCAATTTATGCTTACCAAATGCGCGACCAGCAAAATAAGCACCTGTATCAGCGGCCCAAACAACTAACATGACTAAAAAGACTAAGGTGCCGCCAAAATAAGGGTCAACATTACTGCTGATTGATTTGAGCGTAATGAGGGCAACAAAACAGGGAATAAGTGTTAGCTGACCAAACATCGACTTCAGCATTGGGCTGTTTTTCCATATGCTGTCAGTTTTAGGAAATGAAATAACTAAAAGTGCGCTTAAAAACCACCAAAAAGCACCAATAGCAATAATAGAGACAAAAATAGGGTGTAATTGGCCTTTAAGCCACATTGCATCCACAGGTACGATAAAGTTTAACGCTAATAAAATAACGGTGACTGTGACGGTAAATGTCCACTGGGTCACTTTACACTCAGGGTCAATAAAGCTGCCCCACTCTTTTGCGCCGATCATGAATACCGGCACCAAAACCCAAGCAAAATACTCTGCAGGCAGAAAGAAAATGGCCCCTATAACGAGAGGAAGTAACCATAATACTGTTATAATTCTTTGTTTTAACAAAAGTTTAGCCTCTTAATTCTTTATATAGCGCGAATTTCTTCGATTTGACTGCCTGTCAAACCAAAGCGGCGCTGTCTACTGGCAAATACAGCAAGGGCATCTTTAAACGCTTGCTCATTGAAATCTGGCCATAAGGTGTCAGTAAAGACTAACTCCGCATATGCAGCCTGCCATAAAATAAAATTACTGATGCGGTAATCACCGCCTGTCCGGATCATCAAATCAACTTCATTTTGTCCGTGCATGCACAGTTGTTGATTTAATAAATCTTCAGTTAACTCATCGGATGCTAAATCACCTTGGGCGACTTTATCCGCTAACTTTTGTGTCGCTTGTAAAATATCCCAGCGGCCACCATAGTTAGCAGCAACATTAAGCACTAAACCAGTATTGCCTGCCGTTTTTTGTTGTGCTTCATGGATCTGTTTTTGTAAACGTGCAGAAAAGCGGCTGATATCACCGATAATATTTAAACGCACTTGATTATTATGCAGTAGTTTGATTTCGCGCTGTAATACAGTGAAAAACAATTCCATCAGCAAACTGACTTCTTTATCAGGACGACGCCAATTTTCACTGGAAAAAGCAAACAAGGTTAACGACTCGATTTGTAACTGGCTCGCCACACTGACAGCCCGACGCACGGCCTTTACACCGGCCTTGTGGCCGAACACTCTTGGTTTACCTTGTTGCTGAGCCCAGCGGCCATTGCCATCCATAATGATGGCAACATGTTTAGGCAACGACTGTTTAACCACATCAGATAATTGCCCAGGCAATTGCTCTGATGAATCAATATCGGTATCTAATTGTGTTTCTGGCTCAAATCCAACAGTGGATGACATCTATTACAACCCTTTCAAATAGACAAACGCCGTGTAGTATAACCTTACACGGCGCTTCAACTCTAGCTTTGCTATGAGGAGAATTAGACTTCCATCAATTCTTTTTCTTTAACAGCTAAAATTCCATCAATATTCTTGATGCTAGCATCGGTGAACTTCTGAATTTCATCTTCGCTACGGCGAACATCATCTTCAGTACACTCTTTTGCTTTCTCAAGCTTTTTAATTTCGCTGATAGCATCACGGCGAACGTTACGGACTGCAACACGGCCATTTTCAGCTTCACCACGAACCACTTTGATGAAATCTTTACGACGCTCTTCAGTCAATGCTGGTAATGGAATACGCATTGAGTTGCCGGCAGTCATTGGATTTAAGCCTAAATCAGAGCTCATAATCGCTTTTTCTACAGCTTGCACCATAGTAGCATCAAATACAGTTACATTTAGCGTACGTGAGTCTTCGATACCAATATTAGCAACTTGCTTAAGTGGTGTCATAGAACCGTAGTAAGAAACCTGAATTGAATCAAGTAAACTTGGGTGAGCACGGCCGGTACGCACTTTGGCCATTTGGTTTTTAGTTGCTTCAACACATTTGCTCATACGTTCTTGAGCATCTTCTTTAATTGTATTAATCACGTTAAATATCCTTTTGGTCACAAACACTTAATACCTGAACGGCACCTTGATAATGGTACACGGGTTGCCCTATGTCGATACCCGTTCAAGTTAAATTTCTAAGCCTGATTTAGCTTGATTTTTTAGCGCTAATATACGTGCCTTCTTCTTCACCCATGATAACACGGCGCAATGCACCTGGCTTATTCATGTTGAATACTAATATTGGCATGTTGTGGTCACGGGCTAGCGTAAATGCTGCTAAGTCCATTACCTTAAATTCGTTTTCTAACACTTCGTTGAAGCACAGGGTGTCGTATTTAACCGCTTCTGGATCCTTCATTGGATCAGCTGAATAAACACCATCAACTTTAGTGCCTTTAAGTACAACTTCAGCTTCAATTTCAATGCCGCGTAAGCAGGCTGCTGAATCGGTTGTACAGAATGGATTACCGGTACCCGCTGCAAAAATCACAACACGACCCGATTTTAATAAACTGATTGCTTCAGCCCAGTTGTAGTCATCACACACACCTTTTAAAGGAATGGCTGACATCAAACGTGCATTTACATAGGCACGGTGCAGTGCATCACGCATTGCAAGGCCGTTCATTACGGTTGCTAACATTCCCATATGATCGCCAACAACACGATTCATACCAGCTTGCGCTAAGCCTTCACCACGGAATAGATTACCACCACCAATTACAACCCCAACTTGAATACCTAACTCAACCAGTTCTTTGACTTCTTGAGCCATACGATCAAGTACTTTAGGGTCAATACCGAAGCCTTCTTCGCCCATCAAGGCTTCACCACTTAATTTTAAAAGAACGCGTCTAAATGCAGGTTTTGGATTGGTGCTCATAACTTTTTCCTAATTATAACAAAACCGCAGCGGTTGCTGCGGCTTTAGGGTATGAAGAGATGTTGAATTACGCTTTTTTAGTAGCGGCGATTTGTGCAGCAACTTCTGCAGCGAAATCTTCTTCTTTCTTCTCGATACCTTCACCCACTTCTAAACGAATGAAGTTAGATACTGTTGCGCCTTTCTCTTTAAGAATATCGCCAACAGTTTTCTTAGGCTCCATGATGTAAGCTTGACCAGTAAGAGAGATCTCACCAGTAAACTTCTTCATACGGCCAATAACCATCTTCTCAGCGATTTCTTGAGGCTTACCTTCGTTCATCGCGATTTCTACTTGAAGCGCTTGCTCACGAGCAACAACATCAGCAGGTACGTCAGTTGGATTAACGAATTCAGGCTTAGAAGCAGCAACATGCATTGCGATGTGCTTAAGTGTTTCAGCGTCAGCTTCACCCGTTACAACAACACCGATACGGTCGCCGTGACGGTAAGTCGCTTGAGTAGCGCCATCGATGTACTCGATACGACGAACGTTGATGTTTTCACCGATTTTAGCTACTAAAGCAACACGAGTTTCTTCAAACTGTGCTTTTAGCTCTTCGATTGTTACTTTAGATGCAGCAGCAACTTCAAGTACTTCGTTAGCAAATGCTAAGAAGTTACCGTCTTTAGCAACGAAATCTGTTTGGCAGTTAACTTCTAATAATGCTGTGTAGCCTTCAGCTTGCTTGATTAGAATTGTACCTTCAGCAGCAATGTTACCTGCTTTTTTAGCAGCTTTTGCAGCACCGCTCTTACGCATGTTATCAATCGCTAGCTCGATATCACCGTTA
Source organism: Shewanella sp. 4_MG-2023 (assembly GCF_030548015.1). NCBI lineage: Bacteria > Pseudomonadati > Pseudomonadota > Gammaproteobacteria > Alteromonadales > Shewanellaceae > Shewanella > Shewanella sp. 4_MG-2023. Next base: position 28,278 of record NZ_JAUORL010000022.1, on the reverse strand, counting down.
GTTTCAGTCAATGCTTTTTTACAGTCCATCATGCCAGCGCCAGTGCGGTCACGAAGTTCTTTAACTTGGGCAGCAGTAATTGCCATTGTTAAGTCCTCAAATTTGATTCGTTTAATATTTCATCTATAAAACAGGGGCCTAAAGGCCCCTGTTCACCAATTAATTATTGGCAAATAAGGGAGATGGTAACCATCAACCTTATTAAACAGTTTCTACGAAACCGTCTTGCTCAGCTTGAACAGCTAAATCTTGACCACGGCCTGAGTTAGCAGCTGCAGCAACAGAAGAAGTGTACAAACGGATAGAACGCATAGCATCATCGTTACCAGGAACGATGTAGTTAACGCCATCTGGAGCAGAGTTAGTATCAACAACAGCAACAACTGGGATACCTAAGTTGTTAGCTTCTTTAATAGCGATATGCTCGTGGTCAGCACCGATAACGAATAATACGTCAGGTAAGCCGCCCATGTTTTTGATACCACCAAGAGATTTTTCTAACTTCTCTAGCTCGCGAGTACGCATTAACGCTTCTTTCTTAGTAAGCTTGTCGAAAGTACCGTCAACAGACTGGCTTTCTAGCTCTTTAAGACGTTTGATTGACTGACGAACAGTTTTCCAGTTAGTCAACATACCGCCTAACCAGCGGTGATCAACGTAGTACTGGTCACAAGAGATTGCAGCTTCTTTGATAGCTTCGCCAGCAGCGCGCTTAGTACCAACAAAAAGAACTTTACCTTTCTTAGAAGCAACATTGCTAATGAAAGCTAAAGCTTCGTTGAACATTGGTACAGTGTGCTCAAGGTTGATGATATGAACACCATTACGTGCACCGAAGATGAAAGGTTTCATCTTAGGATTCCAGTAACGAGTTTGGTGACCGAAGTGAACACCAGCTTGAAGCATGTCGCGCATTGAAACAGTAGTCATTTTATATACCTTAATTTGGGGGGTTAGACCTCCACGGATCCCATACCTTCGACCCTTGCCTAAAATAGACTAAGAGCACCCCGAAGAATGTGTCGATACGTGTGTGATTTAGTATTTAGTTAAATTGCCATCTATAACATGTATAATGGCCGCCATATTTTACTCTTAGTGAAGCAATAAGTGAAGAAAGCTTTGATGCTTAGTTCACTTTTATGTTTCGTTAAGACTTATACATAACGGCGCGCTTTATATCATAACTGGGTAAAAAGTACAAATTTTGCCACATTTTAAATGCGCTTTTTTGACAGCGACAACGGTAAGAGAAAATTCATGAGCATAGTTATCAAGACAGCAGAACAAATCGAAAAAATGCGTGTAGCAGGTAAATTAGCCGCTGACGTGTTAGAAATGATAGCCCCACATGTAAAAGTGGGAGTAACGACAGATGAGTTGAATGAAATCTGTGCTAAATACACTGAAGAACATGGAGCTATCTCTGCACCGCTGAACTATCACGGCTTTCCAAAATCAATCTGTACTTCGGTAAATGAAGTCGTGTGTCATGGTATTCCTGGCCCTTACATATTAAAAGACGGTGACGTGCTCAATATCGATATCACAGTGATCAAAGATGGCTTTCATGGCGACACCTCTAAAATGTTTTTAATTGGTGATGTTAGCCCTAAAGACAAACGTCTAGTTCGTATTGCTCAAGAAAGCCTTTATTTAGCCATTAAGAAAGTCAAGCCGGGTGCTAAGTTAGGTGAAATTGGCACTGCTATCGAAAAGTTCATTAAAGCCAGTAAATCTGGTTTAGACAAATACTCAATCGTGCAAGATTATTGTGGTCACGGCATCGGTGAAGGCTTTCACGAAGAGCCACAAGTGGTCCATTATAAAAACAACGACAAAACGGTTTTAAAAGAAGGCATGTGTTTCACAATCGAGCCAATGATTAATGCTGGACGCTACACAACGGTTTTAGATAAAGAAGATAACTGGACAGTGACCACTTCAGATGGTAAAAAATCAGCACAATGGGAACACACATTGCTAGTGACTAAAACCGGAGTCGAAGTACTCACACTACGTAATGAAGAAGAATTCCCAAGAACGCTTTAATTTTTAGGTAAAAAGGACGTCAATGAACACTGCGCTGGTAGCTAAAAACACCCTAGTCGATCTAAACCAGCGCTTATTGGCGCAATTTGCTCAAAAGCAGCCAATAACTGAACTCGTCAAAGAGCGATGTGTATTTGTTGATGAGCTATTAAAACAAGCTTGGCAATCGTTTTATACTAATGATCAGACGATTGCGCTCATTGCGGTGGGTGGATACGGCCGCGGTGAATTACACCCCCACTCTGATATTGATTTACTGATCCTGACCCAAATCGAAGCCAAGAACCTGCAAGCCCAAGAGCTTATCAGCCAATTTATCACTTACCTTTGGGATTCTGGCTTAGAGATCGGTCACAGTGTGCGCACCATTGAGCAAACCCTTGAGCTTGGCCTTAGCGATATCAGCACTGCTACTAACCTGCTTGAAGCTAGATTGTTATCAGGTGACGAAAGCTTATTTGATCAATTATATGACGCGATTCGTGAACATGATTTTTGGCCTTCTGACACATTCTTTCTTGCAAAAAAACAAGAACAGCAATATCGACATGCTAAAGCCAATGCCTTTGATTTAGAACCCAATATCAAGTCATGTCCCGGTGGCTTACGCGATATTCAAACTATAGCATGGGTGGCTATGCGCCACTTTGACGCCGCGTCATTACAAGAATTAGTCGGCTACGACTTTCTTGAGCCCATTGAATTAACCGAGTTACTGGAATGTCAGGATTTTCTCTGGCAACTGCGTTTTTCACTGCACATGATTGCTGGCAGAGATGAAAATAGGCTGCTGTTTGACTTACAAAGACAAGTTGCCGCAGCAATGGGTTATGAGGATGGGACTCAGCTCGCGGTCGAGCAAATGATGAAACGCTATTACCGCACAGTAAGACGGGTAATGGAATTAAATGAGATGTTGCTGCAGTTATTTAAGCGTGCAACCTTGCATCAAACTGCGCCGTTAACCATTCAGCCAATCAATGAAAACTATCAGCGCCGTGGTCACTTCATTGAAGTGCTCGATAATCAACTGTTTGAGCAACAACCTGAACAAATTATTAATTTATTTTTGTTAGTGGCCAAAAATTCTAATATCCAACGCATTTATGCCCCAACGCTGCGGCTTTTACGTAAAGCACGACGTGGCCTTAAGGGGCCACTACAAGATAACCCAGAGTGCAGAAAATGCTTAATGAGTATTTTAAAGCACCCTCGTGGCATAACAGCTTTATCCTTGATGCATAAACACGGCATATTATCTTCATACTTACCCGCATGGCGTAACATCGAAGGTCAAATGCAGTTTGATTTATTTCATGCGTACACGGTTGATGAGCACACTCACCGCTTACTGCTCAACATTGACCGCTTTTCGCAAACTGAGCAGATAGATGAATTCCCCTTAGGCGCGATTTTAATTAATCAGTTGCCTAAAAAAGGCTTATTAGTTTTAGGCGCTATATTCCATGACATTGCTAAAGGACGAGGCGGCGATCATAGTAAGTTAGGCTCTAAAGACGCGCTGGATTTTTGTAAGCTTCATGGATTAAACGATCATGACGGCCGTTTAGTGGCTTGGTTGGTTGAAAACCATTTAGTGATGTCAGTCACCGCACAGCGCCGTGATATTTCAGATCCTGATGTGGTGGCCGTTTTTGCAGATAGAGTCCAAGATGCGGTGCATTTAAGTTATTTATATTGCTTAACTGTGGCCGATATTTGCGCGACAAACCACAAAGCATGGAATAATTGGAAAGGCTCGTTACTGCGGGATTTATATTTTTCAACTCAGCGCGTGTTAGCCAGAGGCAAAGAAAAGCCCATTGATGTGGCTGAGCGAGTCCAAGAAACCAAACAAAAAGCGCAAAAAGAGCTGCTACGACGTGGCGTAAAACAAAAAAATATTGATGCGTTATGGCTAAGGTTTAAAGACGATTACTTTTTACGTCATCAACCTAATCAGGTTTCATGGCATACAGAAGCCTTGTTGAAACACGACAAGCAAAAACCATTGGTGCTTATTTCAAAGCATACAACCCGTGGTGGCAGCGAGCTGTTTGTTTACGCCAAAGATAAACCCAAGTTATTTGCCACTGTTATGGCGGTGTTAGACAATAAAAACATTAATGTTCATGATGCTAACGTTATGACATCAAATGATGATTACGCCTTAGATACATTCGTTATCCTAGAGCAAGATGGCAAACCAATCAGCCAGCTTTCCCGCATTCAGTCGATTAAAAAGTCACTTGAGAAGGCGTTAGCAGCACAAAAACCTAAACCGTCAAAATTTAGAAAGCTGTCACGGATCATGAAACCTTTTAATGTTCGTACCCAAGTAAGTTTCCTACCTGGGACTAACCATGATACAAGTATGATGGAACTAATCGCATTAGACTTCCCGGGCTTATTAGCCAGCGTCGGAGAAGTGCTGCATCGCTGCGATATCACCTTATTATCAGCTAAAATTACCACCATTGGAGAGCGCGCCGAAGATTTCTTTATCTTACAAAATAATGCCGGCAGCGAGCTCAATGAAACGCAACAAGCGCAACTATCTGAAGCCCTCTTAGGAGCGCTTTCAACACCTTTACCACAATAAACTAATCGGGAGAAAGTAATGGAGGCATTACGCCAACGCATAGAAGCTGCATTTGAGGCTCGTCAGGACATCACACCTAGCACGGTAGAGCCAAGTGTTCGTGCAGATATCGAAACTGTTATTAGCATGCTAGACAAAGGTCAGGCTCGCGTAGCAGAAAAGATTGATGGCGAATGGCATGTACACCAGTGGTTAAAGAAAGCGGTACTGCTTTCTTTCCGTATCTTTGATAATCAAGTTATCGACGGTGGTGATACCAAGTACTTTGATAAAGTGCCGCAGAAGTTTGCTGACTACACAGCTGAACGTTTCAAAGAAGAAGCAATTCGTGTTGTACCACCTGCAACGGTTCGTAAAGGCTCATTTATCGGTAAAAATACCGTATTAATGCCTTCTTATGTCAACCTAGGTGCATTCGTTGACGAAGGTACTATGGTCGATACATGGGCGACTGTGGGTTCTTGTGCACAAATTGGTAAGAACGTACATTTATCTGGCGGAGTGGGCATTGGTGGCGTTCTAGAGCCACTACAAGCAGGTCCTACTATCATTGAAGATAACTGTTTCATTGGCGCGCGCAGCGAAATCGTTGAAGGCGTAGTTGTTGAAGAAGGCAGTGTTATTTCAATGGGCGTATACATAGGCCAAAGCACACGTATTTTTGACCGTGAAACAGGTGAAGTACATTACGGGCGTGTACCTGCAGGCTCTGTTGTTGTTTCTGGTAACTTACCTTCTAAGTGCGGCACTTACAGCTTATATGCTGCTATTATCGTTAAAAAGGTTGATGCGAAAACGCGCGGAAAAGTGGGTATTAACGAATTACTGCGTATCGTAGATTAATCGTTAGTCACCCAATTAAAAGGGCTTCTATTGAAGCCCTTTTTAATGGGTAAAATCTGCCAACTGATGATTAATTAGCTCATTTAATGATTAACTTTTCCATTGGTATACAAGCAAGTTCAAGGCCTCTTGGGGAATGGTAAATTGAATGCTTGTCACCTTTAAAACCACAAGCGCGATAAAAATCAGCTGCATTTAAAGAAGCATCCAATATTAATTTTTTACAGCCTGCTTCAATTGCGACGGTTTCGAGTTGTTGTAACATCGCCCTGCCAACACCTTGACCAAAAGCACTGGGGTGCACAAACATCCCATCGACCATGCCAGTAGCAACAGCGAAACTTTTGCCGGCATCATGGTTAACGTCAATCATGCCAACACCTACCACTGCATCATTGACCACAGCAACATAGCCATGCTCCGAAAATGCATCGACAAATGTTATTGGCAGCTCACCATCCGTCCAAGCTACCAGCATTGCGTCATCATAATGCCCTTTGCATTGGCTTAGTATTGCTTGGTTTCGAATATCAAATGCCACTGTGGCATCATGGCGCTGTGCTTTTCTGATCTGCATCCTTGCTCCGTGTAAATATCATGCTTAATCATTACACATTATTGTTTTACTGATATAAAAACAACACATCAAGCTTGATAAATTGACCTTGATAAATTGACCTTGATTAATTGACCTTGATTAATTGACCTTGATTAATCGACGTTGAGTGCGGTTAACTCGCGGCTTTCAGTTTTTCGACATTATCGGCAATCTCCATAAAGCTGGGATTTAAATTCACATCAATGGGGAGTTTTAAGGTTCGCACAATATCATTAGCCGAAATTAAGCCACGAATAACGTGGGCTCGTTCGTCAACCACTAAGCAGTGCTGATGCTGGGAATGCTTCAGCGTTTCAATGACATCAATAATTCGCGCTTTAACCAGTTCCACATAATCAATGGCTTTTAGCTTATTTTTTGGCAACATAAAGTCACTCAATAAAAGTTGATCTCGCGAAAAACCTGCGGCGACCTGCTTAAGCATTTCTTGGCTATGAAGCATTTGTAAACTCACCAGCCCCATAAAATGCCCTTGTTGATCAATGACAATTTTTAACCTGACATGGGATTGTTTCATTAAATGTTCAACGTCTACCGCAGCGGTATTCATTTCAATTACAAAAGGTTTTAGCTGGCTAAAATCAGTAAACACCGCAGCGGCGGCTGAATAAATATTGATATGCTCAGACACTTCAGGGCGGGCAAGCTCATCGACTTTGTCAACTGAATATAAATTTAGTGTTTTCATTAAAAACTTCCTTTTTTGACAAAACAACCGATATTTCTGGGTGTTATCGAGTCTAATTGAGGGAAGTTATCAAGCTTATTACAATTAAAGCTTCTAAATTATAATCACTTGCAATGACTTCATAGTTTAATTTGCCACTATCAGGTTTTGGCATAGGCAAACTTGATAGTGGTATACGACGGCTTAATTTAGACAGGTTAACCTGTAAATTATAGTGCAAAATGTATAATTTAAAGGTTTAAAACAATTATAAGCTCTTTGGTTGACCTTACTTTAAACGCTCAGGTTGAACCATCAGGCTATTGGCTTCATCAGACAACCAAATTTCGCCATCAGTAATACTCACCTGCAATTTCATGTTGCGGTTAACAAACACTTCCATTGCTGCAACACTTTCTTCAGCTATATTAAATACACTTAAGTTTTTATAGCGTTGCAGTGCTTGTTCATTTTGCTTCCACCAAATAGGCACACTGCGACCACTGTAGGTGATTAACTGAACCTGCTTTGACCGACCACAAGCTTTACGCAGCCACTTCTCATCAGCTTGGCCAAATTCAATCCATAAATTGATTTCATCAGATAAGCTTTTTTCCCATAGCTCAGGTTCATCTTCAACACAAAGCCCTTTGCTAAATTGCAGCGAGTCCGACGCATTCATAATAAACGCTAAAATTCTCACCATCATGCGGCTATCCGTTTCTGAAGGATGCTGGGCAATGGTAAGTTGATGATCGGCATAGTAATGTCTATCCATATCAGCGATTTGAATTGTTGCTTTATAGACGGTAGCTTTAGGCGCCATGGGAGTTCCATACAAATAAAAAAACCGAGTCTAACCTGTTTAGCACAAGTATGAAACTCGGTTTAGAATATGTTTTTAGCTCAGTCAATTTACCATTAAGCTAGGCAGTAAATATCCCCACAAAAATGACTATAAAGCCCCAGGTTGAAGATGCTTCGCCATGGGGAAATGTGCTTTAAATTTTTTTAACTTTTCAGTGTCTAGCAACAATAGCATGCGCTCGCCATGGTGATATTTTGCTGCAATTTCACTGAGATTAGGGACAGCTTCGCGGCTAGCATCACGTCTTATAAGTTCATTAATATCGGTACTAACGCCATTTTCAGTCAGCGGACTGTCCCGATAAATTACTTCAATTTTCTGCAATAATGGCATAGCGGCAATAGGCAATAAGGCCGCGTTATCGTTTTCATCTAACAATAATATTTCGCCATCGGCAGCTAAACTGCTAAATGCATCTTGATAATGAGCTTCTGTCACACTATCAAAACGATCACTGTTTAGTTTAAAGAATCGCTCCCAAAATAAACGTCTATCTTTACCAGAACTGATTTTTTGCTGCACTTCAGTGCGCTTTGACGCAACAAAATCAAATAGAGGGCTCAATGACTGGGGCAATAGCGTTTCAAGTCGGCAACGAATAGTGCGAGCAAACACTGGCGCGGCGCCAGCGGTACTGATGGCAACGACTAAGCGACCTCTGTCGACGATGGAAGGTGTTATAAAGCGGCAAAAACTGGGATTATCAACCACATTGACCCAAATGCCTTTTTGGGTGGCTAAAACGGCATAGTCTTTATTGAGTTGTTCATTGGCTGTGGCCATGTAGATCACATCATAATCTGCAATATCAGCTGCTTCAATAACGCGCCTATGTAATCGAATTCGCCCTTTTTGATGATAGCTTTGAATTTCTTGAGCGATATCCGGGGCAATAACAGTAATGTCAGCTTCGGTACGTGACAGCAAATCAAGCTTTCTAGTGGCCACTTCTCCGGCACCAACAACTAGTACCTGTAAATTTTTGGTATCCACAAATAATGGAAAATACTGCATCGATCACTCGCAAAATAATTAAGATAATCAACTATAACCAGTTAATAGTGCCATTGTCATCGTCTTATTTAGTATCAATAATAATGATTCAATCTTAAGACTTTTACAGCAGTAAAAGGTCAATGTTAGTTGTGGGTGGTACTTTGTGGCGAGCTGCATTGCCAGCACAGTTCAAAACTGCCTTCATTCATCTCATGACATTGAAGGCATTGCCATTGCGGACTGTCCATATTATGAGACTCTAACAGCGTTTTAGCTTGCTCGAGTTGATTTTGACAAACCCAGATATCCACAGTTTGCATTTCAGTGGGTAACTCACCAACACCACCGAGTAAAGCTTCACCGGTCAATTCTACCAATATGCCATTTGTTTCAAGCAGCCCTTTCCAAGTATGCGCTTGGAGTAAATTACCGCCCGTTAAGAGTACTTTTCTATTGTCCATTATTATTCCTACTGCATTGCTCTGATGGCAAATTTTTAATCATCGTACTTGTAAATGGTTCTTGCTGTCGAGCATTGATTAAACTTTATACTCATTATATGCTCTTGATAGCCTTTAAAGGAGAATCATATGAATCTGCAAATATCCGGTGTATTTCAAATTACAAATTGGGATGAAGCCACAGATATAGAACACCCTGATGGTGCTAAGCAAACCTCAGCAAGTATTAGCCAAATGTACTCAGGCGATCTTGAAGGTGTCAGCCAGCCCAAATATATCATGTGTTATACCGCAGATGGCAAAGCAGTGTTTTGTGGTTATGAAAACGTGGAAGTCAGCATTAATGGCAAGTCCGGCAGCTTTGTATTGCAACACAATGGTAAGTTTGAAAGTGGTGTCGCCAGCAGTGACTTCATTATCGTGCCAAATTCTGGCCAAGGCGAGTTGATTAACATTGCTGGTAAAGGCGCATTTACTTCTGGTGAAAAAGGCCAAGCTGAGTACCAAATGGAATTAAGCCAAATATGATGGGGTTTTCTATTAGCCGCTTACACTCTTCGGTTGGCATAATTAAAGCTACTGGGCAGTGGGATGCTGACACTATTTCAGGCACTAAATTTACTCAGTTAGAACAAATGTCCACTGATGGCTGGGTTGCATTGGATATTCATCACCCGACTAACAGCCAGTTCATTGCATCCATTAAAGCTGAAGTTTATAGGCACTTGTTATCCCAGCAAGTTATCCCTGCAAGCAGCTTAAACATCAGTATTTAAATTTAAGAAATACATTCCAATAAAAAAGCCACTCGATTGAGTGGCTTTTTTGTGTTGCGGCTTAAGATTAAGGCATCATTGAAGGTTGATCAGCACCTTCTTTCTCAATCTCAACTGGCATCATATGCTCGCGACAAATACCCAATTTAATGGCTAAGTAACTTGCCACGTAAATAGATGAGTAAGTACCAACAAAAATACCACACAGTAGCGCCGTTGCGAAACCATGGATCATGCTACCGCCCTTAAGGAATAGCGCAATCACCACCACTAAGGTAGTACCTGTAGTAATAATAGTACGGCTCATTGTCTGCGTGATAGACGTATTAACCACTTCATCAGGACCGCCTTTACGCATCTTCAAGAAGTTCTCGCGGATACGGTCATAGACTACGATGGTATCGTTCAACGAGTAACCCACTACCGTAAGCAAACCTGCTAATACCGTTAAATCAAACTCTAATTGTAAAATAGAGAAAATGCCTAAGGTGACGATGACATCGTGAGCAAGTGCGGCAACAGAGCCCATTGCTAAACGCCATTCGAAGCGGAATGATACGTAAATGAGAATACAAATTAACGCCACAATCACGGCTAAGCCGCCTTGCTCTGCTAACTCTTTCCCCACTTGAGGGCCAACAAATTCAACACGCTTTTGAATAACGTTGGCATCAATAACTTGAGCACCGTGCACAATCGCAGCGACTTGATCATCACTTTTTAGATCATCACGAACAGGTAAACGTACTAAGATATCTCGGCTTGAACCGAAATTTTGCACTACTGCTCCGTCAGCGCCATCAGTACTGTATTCAGCACGTAGCTCTAATAAGTCTACTGGTTTTGAAAACTCTAACTCAACAACCGTACCACCAGTAAAATCAAGACCCCAGTTGATGCCTTTTGTGCCTAATGACACAAAAGAAGCCACCACCAAAATCATTGATAAAACACTGATTGGCATTGCATGTTTTAGAAAGTTGATCGTTTTCTTTACTGAAAATATTTGTAACATGGTCAACTCCTTAAATTGATAGTTTCTTAACGCGTTTACCACCCCACATGAGATTCACGATAACGCGCGTTCCCACGATAGAAGTAAACATTGACGTTGCAATACCAATCATCAGAGTAATTGCGAAACCTTTAACCGCGCCCGTACCCACAGCAAATAAAATTAATGCCGTCATAAAGGTGGTAATGTTTGCATCAGCAATGGTTGAAAATGCATTGGCGTAACCTTCATGAATCGCTTGTTGAACACTGCGTCCAGCAAGTAACTCTTCACGGATACGTTCGTAAATCAGCACGTTACCATCTACTGCCATACCAACGGTCAATACCATACCGGCAATACCAGGCAGGGTTAATACGGCACCTGGGATCATTGACATCACGCCAACAACCATCACTAAGTTAGCGGTAAGTGCTAAGTTTGCGATAACACCAAATGCACGGTAATAGATAAGCATAAAGACTAAAACAACTGCCAAGCCCCAAATCATTGCTTGGATACCATTTTCAACATTTTGTGCACCAAGGCTTGGACCAATAGTACGTTCTTCTACAATCGTCACTGGCGCAATAAGCGCACCTGCACGAAGTAATAACGCTAAGCTTTGTGCTTCAGAATGATCAAGACCGTTAATAACGAAATTTCGGCCTAGACGAGCTTGAATGGTAGCAACTGAAATAACTTCTTCAATTTTAGTCATTTTCACTGAGCCATCAGGATTGCGAATACCGCTATCCTTATACTCAATAAATAAAGTCGCCATTGGGTTACCAATGTTGTCTTTAGTGACGTTAGAGAAGATGTTGCCACCTTTAGCATCTAAGTTAATCGATACTTGTGGGCGACTATATTCATCAAAAGAAGGTTGGGCACCGGTAATATGATCACCAGTTAACATCACTTCTTTTTTCAGCACCGCAATGCCACCTGAACGACGAGGAAATACCTCTGAGGTCGCAGGTACGCGGCCATTTGCTGCTGCGCTTTGATCAGTGTTTTGATCAACCATGCGAAATTCAATTGATGCTGTAGCACCTAAAATTTCTTTTGCACGCGCAGTGTCTTGTACACCTGGCAGTTCAACAATAATACGTTCAGCGCCTTGACGCTGTACTACCGGCTCAGCAACACCCAGTTCGTTAACACGATTACGAATAGTCGTCATGTTTTGCTGTAGTGCTTCTTCCTTAATTTGACTAAGGTAGCTATCACTCATGGTGGCATACAGGGCAAAGTTTTCACCGCTGCTACCATCATTAAATACCATTTCATTATTATTGCGAGACTTTAAGAAGCGTTCTGCTTTGGCTAAGTTTTCAGCATCACGGAATTTAATCTCAAGGCCTTTTGCAGTTTTACGAACACCTGCGTAACGAATTTTCTCTTCACGCAATTGGCTTCTAAAATCAGCAATTTTGGCTTCTTCCATCTTACGAATAGCTTCGCCCATATCCACTTCCATTAAGAAGTGAACACCGCCGCGTAAATCCAAACCAAACTTCATTGGTGATCCACCAAGGGCTTCAAGCCACTCAGGTGTCGCCGGCGCTAGGTTTAATGCAACGGTATATTTATCACCTAATGAATCAGCAATGGCTTCTTTAGCAAGCAATTGCTGCTCAGAATTTTGAACACGGACAAGTAATTGCCCATCTTCGAGCTCAGAGCGCTTTACCGCAATGCCTTTACTTTCAAGTAATCCGTTTACTGTCGATAGAGTTGAAGTTGTCACTTCTGCACCACGAGTCGCTACGACTTGTACTGCATGATCCTCACCAAATAGGTTTGGAGTTGCGTAAAAAGCACCAATGGCGATGACTAGCATCACCATGATGTTCTTCCACATTGGGTATTTATTTAACACACCTGAGCCCTCTTGGCTTACAACGACTGGATAGAGCCTTTTGGCAATACCGCTGCAATATAGTCCTTTTTAATGGTGATCTGACTGGTTTCATTAATGCTTAATAAAACATAATCACTATCATCGCTGATTTTAGCAATCTTGCCTAAAATGCCACCGCTTGTAAGCACTTCATCACCTTTACTTAATGCAGACATTAAGTTTTTGTGCTCTTTTACACGCTTAGACTGCGGACGGAAGATCATGAAGTAGAAGATCAAGCCAAAAATAACTAGCATGAAAATCAGTTCCATGGTGCCGCCACCTTGAGGAGCGCCTGCTGCGTTTGCGTATGCATTTGAAATTAACATATTACTCTCTTCTTATTTTCTAAAAAAAATCAGTCAACTATAGTTCTGGTACTTCACGACCCAGTTTGCTGTAAAACTCTGTCACGAAGGCGTCTAATGTACCTGTCTGAATTGCGCCACGCAAACCTTCCATCAACATTTGATAGTAACGTAGGTTGTGAATGGTGTTTAAACGCGCACCTAAGATCTCATTGCAGCGATCTAAGTGATATAAATACGCGCGGGTGTAGTTTTTACAGGTATAACAATCACAATTTTCATCAAGGGTAGAAGTATCATCGCGATGACGAGCATTACGAATTTTAATCACGCCTTCAGAAGTAAATAAGTGACCATTACGTGCGTTACGGGTTGGCATAACACAATCAAACATATCCACACCACGACGGACGCCTTCAACTAAATCTTCTGGCTTACCAACGCCCATTAAGTAGCGAGGCTTATCTTCAGGGATCTGAGGACAAACATGCTCTAAAATACGGTGCATATCTTCTTTGGGCTCTCCAACAGCTAAACCACCTACGGCGTAGCCATCAAATCCGATTTCAGTTAAGCCCTTAATACTTTCATCACGCAAATCTTCGTACACACCGCCTTGGATAATACCGAATAACGAGTTCGGATTTTCTAAACGGTTAAATTCGTCACGTGAACGCTGTGCCCAACGTAATGACATTTGCATCGACTTACGCGCTTCATCATGTGTTGCAGGATATGGCGTACATTCGTCAAAAATCATCACCACATCGCTGCCTAATGAGTCTTGAATTTGCATCGACTTTTCAGGGTCTAAGAAAATCTTCTCACCATTGATAGGCGAACGGAAATGCACCCCTTCTTCTGTGATTTTACGAATATCACCCAAGCTAAATACCTGGAACCCGCCAGAGTCAGTCAAAATTGGACGCTGCCAATTCATAAAATCATGAAGATCGCCATGCTTACGCATGATTTCTTCACCTGGGCGAAGCCATAAATGGAAGGTGTTACCTAACAGAATATCAGCGCCTGTGGCTCTAACTTCTTCAGGCGTCATCCCTTTCACAGTACCGTAAGTACCTACTGGCATAAATGCTGGGGTTTCAACGGTGCCGCGCTCAAAAATCAGACGACCACGACGTGCGCGACCATCAGTTGTATCTAATTCAAATTTCATAAATCACCTTGCCAGATAAACAGTCTGACTCGCTGTTGTTTCATTAAGACATGAGGGCAAATGTTGCAACTTCAAGTGAGGCTACAAAATAAACCCAAAAAAATACCCACCTCTGTGGGCGGGTATTTTAGATCAAAATCAATCGTTACGGGGCTTTTTTCGTTAAAAACATGGCATCGCCATAGCTAAAAAAGCGGTATTTGTGCTCAATCGCATGCTGATAAGCCTTCATCACATTTTCATAACCCGAAAATGCGCTGATTAACATAATCAAGGTTGACTCTGGTAAATGAAAATTAGTCACCATGGCATCAATAACTTTGAACTGATATCCTGGATAAATAAAAATATCGGTATCGCCTTTAAATTCCGTCAACGGGTCATCACCACAGGCTTTCGCAGCGCTTTCTAATGAACGCACTGATGTAGTGCCTACAGCAACAACGCGTTTGCCCGCCGCTTTAGTTTGAGCAATTAAGTCGACAACCTCTTGGCTAACTTCAGCCCACTCAGAATGCATCACATGTTCATCGATGGTATCCACTCGCACTGGCTGAAAAGTACCCGCGCCTACATGCAAGGTTACAAAAGCGATATTAACGCCTTTGTTTTTTAGCGCCTCAAGCATGGCATCATCAAAGTGCAAACCTGCTGTAGGTGCTGCCACAGCGCCGGGGGTTTGGTTATAAACCGTTTGATAGCGCTCTTTATCAGCATCCTCATCGGGACGATCGATATACGGCGGCAAAGGCATATGACCAACTTCTTCAAGTACTTCTAAAATGGTTTTATCATCTTCAAGGGCTAACTCAAATAAAGCGTCATGACGGGCTAGCATTTTCATTTTGTAGCCACCGTCAACAATAATCATAGAGTCAACTTTAGGAGACTTAGAGCAACGAACATGGGCAAGAATACGCTTATCATCAAGCATTCTCTCCACCAACATTTCCAATTTACCACCGCTTGCTTTTTGACCAAACAAACGTGCTGGAATAACACGGGTATTATTAAATACCATCAAGTCACCGCTATTCACTTTCGACAGGACATCGGTAAATTGCTTATCGGCCAACTCACCTGAATTGCCATCTAAGGTCAATAAACGCGAAGCATTTCGCTCAGCCATTGGATATCGAGCAATAAGCTCATCTGGTAATTCAAAAGAAAAGTCTGCTACGCGCATTTTCGATACTCTTTTATAGACAATAAAAACCGCGCTAGTCTAGGACTAGTAACTGCTAATATCAAGCAAAGGGTATGAAATAGTGATCGATTAATGCACGCCAGCGGCTAATGGCTAACGCCAACATTAAAATCAGTTGGGGATCTGGCTTAAGCGCGGCGTTTAAAAAACCACGAAATAGGGTTATTTTGAATTCGCTGATTGTACATTTGCTAAATTATCATCAACTTCAGATACTGATGAAAACAAATTTTTATCGGCAGAATTACATAAACTGTCAGGTTTAAAAGAATGGCTTTCAATCTTGAGGTCTATGTCAACTTTTTTACGTTTTTTAGCAGACTGCTGCCTTAATACTGATTTTATCCAGTTTTTCATCATCCATGATCCCTACAGCCCAAATTTCAACAGGCATAAAATATCTTCCATAAGTACAAATTGTAAATAATAGCCATGACTTTTAAAGAGAAATCTATATGATGAATCTTACAGTCAGTTGTTACTATATTTCCAATTTTGTTGTTTAGTATCATACTGTAAATTTTCAAAAATAAAAGTACAAAATATGAACTTTCTAGCGCACCTACATTTAGCTGATATTAGCGACAGCCACTTAGCAGCCAATCTTGCTGGAGACTTTGCCAAGGGCGATATAAAACACTTCCCAAAGCATTTGCAACAAGGTTTATGGCTACATCGACAAATCGATCAAATTACTGACAGCCATGAATTAATCACCGATTTAATCAAATTATTTCCAAAAAGTTCACGCCGTGTGGCGCCAATTTTAATTGATTTAGTGTTTGATCATTACCTTGCTTTCTACTGGGATGAGTATCATCAGCAATCGTTATCTGAGTTTACTCAAAAGGCATACCATAGCCTGCAACATACCGCCGAACTGCCGGAAAAGCTGCAATTGATCATCCCAAAAGTCATCGAACAAGATTGGTTAATGAGCTACCAAACAAGAGCTGGGCTAAACAAAGCAATTGAAGGTGTGAGTCAACGTATTTCAAAACCTGAGCTTTTTAAGACGGCCATCAGCGACGTTGACAAGTTATATGTTGAAATTGAGATTGCTTTTCGTACTTTCTATCCACAGTTAATGGCCTATAGCCGTATCTATAGCCGTAAGACACCTGAACAATACCTGCCATAACTGATTTGCCGCAATCAAATAGCCGATTAATTGAGGCTATTTTACTTTAGCGGTTGATATCCATTACTGCAGCGCCGTTTATTTGCTAAAATAGTCACCTATTTTTGTAAACCGATGCGACTAAATGCAAATTTTTGACTACCAACCACCTAGTATTCCATGGCTTGATATCCGTTATAAAGACCGAGATATCATTGTTATTAATAAACCTGCCGGCTTATTAGCAAATCCTGGCAAAGCTGCCAATACCCATGATTGTGCTATTACTCGTTTACAAAAACTCTACCCTGAAGCCATTTTGGTACATCGCTTAGACTGCGACACCTCTGGCATCATGGTATTTGCCCGCAATAAAAAAGCCGAGTCTCATCTTAAAACTCAGTTTCAAGATAGAAAAACCAAGAAAGTTTATATCGCTGAAGTAGATGGTGTTATGGGCGCTGACAGTGGCACGATTGATTTATCGTTAGCTGGCGACAAAGAAAACCCACCATTTCAAGTGGTATCAGATCAAGGTAAATCAGCGATTACTCACTATGAAGTCATCGAGCGTTTTGCAAATCATACCTTGGTTAAGTTGATGCCAGAAACAGGCCGTACTCATCAGTTACGTGTTCATATGCTAGCACTTAACCATGTGATACTTGGTGATAACTTTTACGGTGATGACATTACAGCTAAAGCCAAAAAGCGCCTTAGCTTGCATGCGCAAATGCTGACAGTTATTCACCCGTACACTCAAAAGCAACGCACTTTTTTTAGCAAACACCCTTTTTGCTAAAAACAATTTAACTGGCGCTAAAATAAGTATGCAGATACAAAAAAACCGACAAGTTGTCGGTTTTTTATTATCTCACATTAGAGGTTGAAGCTTTTTAAGCTTAACCCTTAACCGTTTGCTTTATTCTCAGCCGCTTCACAAGCTGCAGCGGTGAATACCACATCCGTTGAGCTATTTAGCGCAGTTTCCGCAGAATCTTGAATAACGCCAATAATAAAGCCTACAGCAACAACTTGCATCGCCACATCATTAGAGATCCCAAACAAGCTACACGCAAGCGGAATAAGCAGTAATGAGCCACCAGCAACGCCTGAAGCGCCACATGCCGATACTGCAGCAACCACACTTAATAACACTGCTGTTAAGAAGTCAACTTGAATACCTAAGGTATGAGCAGCTGCAAGAGTCAGTACGGTAATAGTAATTGCCGCGCCGCCCATATTAATGGTTGCGCCTAATGGGATTGACACTGAGTAAGTATCTTTATGCAGCTTTAACTCTTCACATAAAGCCATATTCACTGGAATGTTGGCAGCACTTGAACGGGTGAAAAACGCCGTTACGCCACTTTCACGTAAACACTTAAACACTAATGGATAAGGGTTACGTTTGATTTTTACGTAAACCATAATCGGGTTAACCACTAAAGCAATAAAGGCCATAGCGCCTACCAATACTGCAAGTAATTGCGCATAGCCTGCTAATGCATCAAAGCCTGTTGCCGCAATGGTGCCCGACACTAAGCCAAAGATACCAATAGGCGCAAAGCGGATCACAAAGCGTACGATTGCGGTTACGCCATCGCTTAAGTCTGAAATAACTTTCTTTGTCGACTCATTGGCGTGGTGTAAAGCAATACCTAAACCAATACTCCAGGCTAAAATACCAATATAGTTACCGGTAAGCAGTGCATTCACTGGATTATCAACAATTTTAAATAACAAGGTATTTAACACTTCTGCGATACCTTGAGGAGGATTAGTCCCCTCAACGCCGCCAACAAGTACTAATGTTGTCGGAAAGGCAAAACTAAACAGTACTGCAGTTAACGCGGCAGCAAATGTGCCCGCTAAATACAAACCAATAATAGGACGCATATTGGTATGGGCATTTTTCTTTTGATTTGCAATTGATGATGCCACCAGTACAAACACTAAGATCGGTGCGACTGCTTTTAATGCTCCAACAAATAAATCACCAAGGAAGGAAACCTGCCCTGCTGCTGAAGTTGAAAATGTGGCGAGAAGAACACCCAGTACAATACCGGCGAGAATTTGTAACACTAAACTGCCATTAGCTAATCGCGCTAACAGTGATGGATTTTGATTCATTGCTTGACCTATATTTTTATATTTATGGCTTTTATTAAGCTCTAATATTTGTGACTTTTTAAAAATCGAATAACGGGATTTTAATAAGCTCTGATAGGTATATATCGGATGGGATGGCTAAAGTCTAGTTTCGCTGCAAAATGATGCACTAATATTACCGTACATTCCCAAACAAACCACATTTAGCCAACATGTGATGAAATTTAGCGCGTTTCATTATTGGCAAATTATTGTATTAGATGAAAATTGTTATTTTGCCCCTCGGAGAATAGCATCAATTAATTCATGGGCATCAAATTTTGTTAACGCTTCATCGGCGCCAACTTGTTTAGCCTGGCTGACACTAATTTCACTGGATAAAGAGGTATGTAAAATAATATAGGCATTGGCAAGTTGCGGGTTATTTTTGACTTCAAATGCAAGCTCATAACCATCAAGTCCTGGCATTTCAATATCACTCACTAACAAATCTATAGGTTTTTGGTTATCTGCAGCCCGCTGCATGATCTGTAGTGCATCATGGCCATCTGCGGTGACAGAATAAGGGATATTGATAGAATCGAGTGCATCTGAAAGTTGCTTTCGAGCGACTTTAGAATCATCCACTAATAAGATATTCAGAGGCTTTAATTTCTCTCGTTGAATATCTGTCAAAATAGCTCGATTAGCGTCGGGATCATAGGGGAATAATTTTGCCATTAATAACTCGACATCCAACAATTGCACTAATTTGCCATCAAGGCGAGCAACCCCAGTAAGAAAAACCTGATGGCCTAAGTTCGCTGCCGGCGCCTCAATATCTCGCCAGTTACACTCAATTATTTTGTCAATTCCTCTAACCAAAAAGCCTATCACCATTCGCTGGCAATCAGTGATGATAATATTGCATTTATCATAGTCGCTTGGATCTATCGGCTTAAAACCAATCGATGCAGCCATATCAATCACCGCAATGGTTTTACTGCGTATGGTTGCTGCACCTAATATTGACGGATGGGATTTCGGAATAACCGACAAACGCGTGTACGGGACAATTTCGCGAACTTTTAAGGTGCCCAAAGCAAACTGCTGAGTATGGGAAAGGTGAAACAGTAACAATCCTTGTGACTGGCTTGCTTTACTTTTCATAATATTGCCGATTAAAACTGATTATTTAAAGTTAACCACAGCCTTTTCGTCATATCAAATTCAAATCTGA
Organism: Shewanella sp. 4_MG-2023; assembly: GCF_030548015.1. NCBI lineage: Bacteria > Pseudomonadati > Pseudomonadota > Gammaproteobacteria > Alteromonadales > Shewanellaceae > Shewanella > Shewanella sp. 4_MG-2023. Next base: position 8,351 of record NZ_JAUORL010000022.1, on the reverse strand, counting down.
ATTTCGGGGGTTAAGTCGCTAATTTGCTTTATCAATTAGAAAACTACAGCTGGGACTCTATTGGCAACAATGCTAAAAAATCAGCTAAAAACTTACGCCAAAAGCCAGCACCGGGCTCTGCATAAATAATTTTATGATGCTGATGGTCAAGCCACACCAGCTCGCCATTTTTTAACACCACTTCATAAGCTTTATCATTTGCTGACAGCGCAAGCCCTGCAAGGATCTCTTTAGCCAGCATCTCATTATCAATAATTAAGCCCATTTCGGTGTTGATCAGTGCTGAGCGGGGATCAAAATTAAACGAACCAACAAAGAGTGTTTGCTCATCAATAATAAAGGTTTTGGCATGTAAACTCGTGCGACTGCTACCTTTCCAACTGGTTTTTTTAGATTTTTGGCCCTTGGCATTGCCTTTTACTTCATAAATCTTAACCCCGCCTTCAATGAGTTTTTGGCGGTACTGCTGATACCCTGCATGAACCGCTAATACATCCGTTGCAGCTAAACTGTTAGTCACTATGGTGACCTCTTTACCCCGTTTTACTTCATTGATTAATGCATGGGTTGCCGCATCGCCTGGGACAAAGTAAGGCGAGACAATCAGTAATTGATGCTGCGCTTGCTTAAAAAAATAACTTAAGTCATCTAATAAAATGCTGTCATTAGGGTTTCTTTCAAGTTTATTTGGCGGATCATACACCACTTGGGCTTCGCCCCAATACCACTGTAACCCTTGATTTTGCAGGCGATCTAATAAGGTATTTTTTTCTAAACGAGTAACATATTCATCGGTCATTAAGCTCTTCTCAAGAATGCTTGCTCTGGCATCCAGTTTCGCTAGCACGTTATCTTGCTCAGGATTTGTATTATTGCCTTGATATGGCTCAGCGGCCTTTACCAATTGCTCAATGCTATTAACTTGGGCCGAGTTCCAATAAGTATCAAATTGGGTTGATACCTTATCAACAGCGTCGCCAATGGCCAGTAAATCAAAATCACCAAAATCGACATTCTCATCTGCTGAAAAGTATTCAGCGCCAATATTTCTCCCCCCAACCACTGTCACTAAATTATCAATGGTCAGTGATTTGTTATGCATACGATGATTGAGGCGGCTAAAGTTCCATAAAAATGCCAGTCCACGATACTGACGTTCATAGGATGGATTAAACAAACGCACTGAAATATTAGGGTGAGTTGCAATGGCCATTAAGCCATCGTCGCCATTTGCTGTGGTTAAATCATCCAGCAACACCCTAACTCGCACCCCGCGCTGAGCGGCTTTATAGAGAAATAAACTGAGGATTTTCCCGGTTTCATCATTGCGATAAATGTAGTATTGCAAGTCGATGCTTTCAGTGGCTGCTTCAATCATGGCTAAACGAGCAATAAAAGCATCAATGCCATCACTAAGGGGGTTAACTCCCGTTAAACTTAACTCTGCTTGAGTATCATCATTGCTTTGGCTGCTAGTTTGAGAGTACTGAAGTGAAGAGTACTGAGGTGAGGACTGCTGCAGTTGAGATTGAATGTATTGTGCTAAAGGAGAGTCAGTGACAGGCGCGAGTTTATACTGCTGAGAAAGAGGCTTGAATTCAGCGCGATTGGCGCAGCCAATGAGAGTTAAACACAATACACAACAAACGAATATGACAGAATTGTTTTTGGGCATTGATGGCTTCCTTTCAATTTGACTCAGGTTTTACTGGGGCTCTATTATCAGGCAGCCTTTTACACTATGGTTTAAGCGTATTGCTAACATGACCGCTATCATAAGCCGTCACAGATGCGCTGTATAACTATGGTTTAATCTTGCAGCGCATACAAGACATCAAATACAAATTGATCCCAACCTTCAGCGCTAAAAGCAATGTCTCTTACACTGCGCACTTGACTCACAGCATGGACTGGCGCTGCGCCATTATCCATTAAGTAATACGCCATCATGATGCCCGTGCGGTCTTTACCGGAGCGGCAATGGATAAGTACCGCAATATTTTGCGCTTCACACTCTCTGATAAAGGCCAACGCTGTTGGCATTTGCGCAACGCAAATAGCCTCATCCCCCTCTTGCGGTGGGATATTATTTGAAAAAGGAGTGCAGCAATATTTTAGCCCTAACGCTTCTATGGCGGCAGCAGCGACCTCGTCACCATCATTAACCGATAAAATAGCGCCAATACCTACCGCTTTTAATTCCGCTAAATCCCAAGGGTGTTTATTAGGGCCACTGCGACCTGCAATGACCCCCTCTACTAACCAAAATAACTGCTTCATAAAAACGTTAATACTCTTGTTAACTATGAAATGGGGCGTTCTCTCGGGACTAAGGCTGAATTAGTCTTGTTCAGGTTTTTTAATATGAGCCCAAAAATCGACATTGACTTCGGCTTTCTTTTTACGCTTTTTCTTACCTGTGCCTTCAGGTTTTGCCATTGGCTTATCAAGCTCTAACAAGTCATCAGGCATTTGCTCATCGGCTTCAAAGCCAGCAACTTGCTCACGCTCTAAACGCAGGGCATTTTTTTTCTCAATCACTTTAAAATGATGGTAATCCGCATGGGCTAATAATGATATCGCCAAACCAACTTCACCGGCACGACCACTTCTGCCAATACGATGCATGTAATCAGCAGGACTTCTTGGTAAATCGAAATTGATAACCACTGGGAGCTTATCAATGTCTAAACCACGTGCGGCGATATCGGTGGCAATTAATACCTCAATCTCACCTGACTTAAATCCATCTAGCACACGATTACGGGCGCCTTGGGCTTTGTCGCCATGGAAAACTTCAGCGCTAATACCCCGTTTTGATAGTTTTTCAGCCAAGTGCTTACAGCTATTTTTAGCATTAACGAAAATCAATGCTTGGCGCCATTTATGCTCTTTGATCAAATGGGCTAATAATGCGGTTTTACTTTCACGGTTTACGGTAAATGCCCGTTGCACTAAGGTGCTTTCTTCGGCGCTTTGCAACTGAATGTCTACTGGCTCAACCAGTAAACTCGCCGTAAGGGTGCGAACTTCCTCTGGGAAAGTTGCTGAAAACAACAGTTTTTGCTTTTTCTCAGGCATTAATTTTAATATTGAAGCCAGCTCGTCAGTAAAACCAAGGCTTAACATACGATCGGCTTCATCAAGCACTAAGGTTTTTACCTTATCAAGCTTAATGGCGTTACTTGAGATTAAATCTAATAATCGCCCAGGAGTTGCCACAAGTACATCTGCGCCGCCGCGAAGGGCCAGCATTTGAGTATTCACTGACACGCCGCCAAACACGGCAACGGTTTTAATGGCGCCATTAAAATGCACCGCATAGGATTTAACGCTATCGGCGACTTGCTTTGCAAGCTCGCGGGTCGGCACTAAAATCAACGCTGAAACAAAGTTACCTTTATTTTTTGACGCCCCAGCAGACTGACTTAACTGCTGCAAAATCGGTAAAGCGAATGCTGCGGTTTTACCAGAGCCAGTATTAGCACCAGCCAGTAAATCTTTACCCGCTAATACGTGAGGAATGGCCTGCGCTTGGATCGGCGTTGGAGTGAGGTACTCAAGTTCAGTTAACCGCGCTAATAATGGCGAGATTAAGCCCATTTCGGTGAAACTAACGGTATTAGTTTCAGATTGCGTCGCTAAAAGGGTGTCAGCATTTAGGCTCGTTTGGGTATCATCTTTGCGATCAGTAGCAGAGGTCATTAATTTCAAGTGCTCAAAATAAGGTATAGCCAGCTATTTTAGCGTATTTATGCCGCTTAAGTTAGCGAAATAGATCAAGCAATGATGAATTACTGCTCATAGATGATGAAACAAGCCGCATTCGATTAATCAGCTGATTCTAATGACAACAAAGCTTGTTTCATTTTAAGGCCATAGGCATAACCGGTTAAGGTACCATTTTTACCAATCACTCGATGACACGGCACGATTATCGCTATGGGATTAGCACCATTGGCAGCGCCCACCGCCCTAACTGCTTTAGGTCGATTAATTTTATTGGCGATATCGCCATAACTGCATACCTGCCCAAACGGCAGCTCTCGCAGCGCTTGCCAAACCTCATGCTGAAACACAGTACCAGTGGCTGCAAGCGTGACGTCAAATTCACTGCGCTTACCGGCAAAATATTCATTAAGTTCTGTGATGGCTTGCTGCACATGTTTTTGAGCTTGCTCAATTGAGTCAGCACTTGCATCGATAATATCGCCACTATCGACAGCGTCAGCCTCACTGACCACTTGCAAATGGGTAAGGCCTAATTCTGAGGCTCGCAGCTTCAAGTAACCCACAGGGCTTAGCTCAATTTGCAGGTAAATCGGCGGTTGATTATTAACTTTCATTACTATTCCATAATTGAAAAGTGACATAGCTGCCCCATGGGCTGACATCCTTGGCAATCTTGTCGCAAAATTGTCGATAGGCTTTACCGGTAAGCGCTTCTGTCTGCCCATCAACCTTCCCATGCTGGCAGCGCAGAACTTTCAAGCGGTTTTTTATCACTAAATCGCCACTTAAAAAGATATCCGGATCGCCTTGACCGCGCATTTTGGCATAGGCAATAGTCCATGGGCCAATACCTTTAACGCTGAGCCAATCATCAGGGCTTGCGTCTGGGTGCTCAGCGACAAACTGACCTAACAAATTAAGCGCGGCTTTGCGTGATGCTGGCATGTTAAATTCAGTTAAACTTGCCGCTGCTATCGCTTGCGGGGTTGGAAATAAGATAAGCTCACGATCTGAAATTACGAGCTTTTTACCATAACTCCTCACCAAGATATTCAGTAGCTTACTTGCCTGTACCACACTCACTTGCTGACCTAATACTGCCCGGCATCCGGCTTCAAACACCGAGGCTGTGGCAGGGATCCGTAAACCCTCTGTAGGGGTTAACCCCATGTCGACAAGTGACTTAAATGATTGATGGATAACCGCCATATCCGCATCTAAATCCAATAACTTACGCACAAACAGCACCACATGATGTAAATAGTCTAAGTCGTCAGCACGTTCAAATTTCACCGTAAGTGACAATTGGTGTTTATCTTTTAGCGGTAATACATCAATGGTGCCGCTAACCTGCCGATGATTAACATTTAAACAAAAACTGCGGCCATAAGCCTTTGATGCCTCATCAAGCCACTCCATGTTTTCAACGCTTCTTAACTGGTAAAACGACCACAGTTTCGACCAATTAAACGGCGGGCGGTAATCTAATAACAGGCTAATACCGTCAGCTTTGGTAGCAACATTTGCCTTGGCGCTATCATGCCTTAATTGGGATGGGGTCAATTGCAACTGCTCCTTAAAAACTTCATTAAAGCGTCTGATACTATTAAAACCTGCAGCTAATGCCACGTCCGTTATTGGCAAGCTGGTTTGATGTAACAGCTGTTTAGCAAACATCAGTTGTCGATAAATAGCATATTTTTTTGGCGAGGTGCCTAGCTGCTTATTAAAGAGTTGGCTTAAATAGCGGCTACTAATACCCAGCCGTTGTGATAATGATGCAAGTGTTTGACCCTGTTCGCCACTTAAACAACCGCCATCAATCAGGGCTATCGCTCGCTGCAAACTGGTTTGAGTGCCCTTCCATGCATTGGATTGTGGCGCACTATCAGGGCGGCAACGTAAACAAGGCCTAAGCCCCGCCTGAGCAGCTTTAATCGCAGAGTCAAAGTAACGCACGTTTTGCTCTTTAGGTGCCGTCGCAGGGCAAATTGAGCGGCAATAAATCCCTGTGGTTAAAACCCCAGTAAAAAAATGCCCATCAAAACGCGCATCACGGCTTAGCCTTGCTTGACGGCAAACATTAGCAGCTAAACTGCACGCCTGACTGCTGGCTATAGGTGCTAAAGACTTCTCGCTGTTTAGCACTGCTTTAGGAGACATGTTATCGTTACCCGTTTATGTAAGCTGGTTAATAGCAGCTTGAAGATTATTAGCGTCACTTTAGCGAATAATGACGCTAGTCACTAGCGGAAAACGGAACTCAACCACTGACCCCATTTAATGCTAGCCTACAAGTATCGAAACAATCTAACTAACACTTAGCTAACAAGTCAGCACCAAGTTAAGGTATCCTCTGTATATATTGCTGTTCCCGTTTCAAATATTGAGAAATAGATGTTTAAATTCTTTGAATCCCTTACCAACCCATTACCTTCAGAAGAACCCAGCCAAGCCCCAAAAGGCGTTTATGCCTTTTGCCGTCATTACACCCGCGGTTTTGAAAAACACTTAATCATCATGTCAATTTTGACAGCGACTTTGGCGATTTTAGAAGTGTCATTATTTGGCTTTATGGGCAAATTAGTTGACTGGTTAGTCACTAAAAACCCACAGACCTTAATGCAAGATGAAGGTAGCACCTTAATATTGATGTCTGTGGTAGTACTGGTGATTATTCCGTTATTAGTGGCTTTGCATGCGGCTATCGTGCATCAAACCTTGCTGGGTAATTACCCTATGGCCATCAGGTGGCAAGCACATCGATACTTACTAAAACAAAGCGTTTCATTTTATCAGGATGACTTTGCCGGCCGCATTGCCACTAAAGTAATGCAAACCTCATTAGCAGTGCGTGAAACCGTCATGAAACTGTTAGATGTATTGATGTATATCATCATCTATTTCACTTCAATGCTGGTGATGATCGCCAGTGCTGACGTGCGCTTAATGCTGCCAATGCTGGTGTGGCTATTTGCGTATATTGCTATTCAGTGGAAGTTAGTGCCAAAGCTAAAAGCCATTTCAGCCAAGCAAGCAGATGCCCGCTCGACCATGACTGGCAGGATCGTTGATAGTTATACCAATATTTCCACCGTGAAGCTGTTTTCTCATACCAAGCAAGAGGCTGAATACGCCCAAGACAGCATGATGGGCTTTCTTAAAACCGTCTACGGCCAAATGCGCCTTGTGACCATCATTAACGTTTTAGTGCAGATCATAAATTACCTTTTAGCATTTACCATTGCGGCGGTTTCAATTTGGCTTTGGGCAGATAATGCGATTACTGTGGGTGCGATTGCTATTGCTGTTAGCTTAGCACTGCGTTTAAACGGCATGTCTCAATGGATCATGTGGGAAATAAGCTCACTGTTTGAAAATATCGGTACTGTCACTGATGGGATGAATACCTTATCAAAACCCATTGAAATTGAAGATAAACCTGGCGCTAAAGATATTGTTGTTAGCAAAGGTAAAATTGACTTTAACGATGTTAGTTTTCATTACGGCGAAAAATCAGGGGTGATTAGCAATCTGAATTTAAACATTAAAGCCGGTGAAAAGGTCGGTTTAGTAGGTCGTTCTGGCGCTGGTAAATCAACGCTCGTTAACTTGCTAATGCGCTTTCACGATGTTGAAAAAGGTCAAGTGAGTATTGACGATCAACCGATTACCGATGTTACCCAAGATTCGCTGCGGGCTAAAATCGGCATGGTAACTCAAGATACCTCACTACTGCATCGCTCAATTCGAGAAAACATCCTCTATGGCGATCCTAATGCTTCGGAGCAACAGCTTCAAGCAGCCATTGCGCAGGCTCAAGCAGCCGAGTTTATTGATGATTTATCAGATCCCTTTGGTAATACAGGCTTAGATGCACAAGTGGGTGAACGTGGGGTAAAACTCTCTGGCGGTCAACGCCAACGTATTGCAATTGCCCGAGTATTATTGAAAAATGCCCCGATTTTACTACTAGATGAAGCCACTTCAGCATTAGATTCCGAAGTTGAGGCGGCAATTCAGGAAAGTTTATATGAATTAATGGAAGGTAAAACCGTGATTGCCATTGCTCACCGACTATCAACCATCGCGGCTATGGACAGACTAATTGTCATTGATAAAGGCCAGATCGTTGAGCAAGGAACTCACCAAGAGTTGATCAAGTCTGAGGGTATTTATGCCCAACTTTGGTCCCATCAAACTGGCGGCTTTTTAGGCGTTGATTAACATTCCACAATAAATAACACACTTTTATGACGCTCACTTTTGACTTCTATCGAAACTGGGCGTTTTTTATGTCATTAAGCGGCAAGAGTTACTTTATCTGCAGCGGTTAAGCTAAGAAAACACAAGAAATATTAAATAAATTTATAACTGATGAATGAGTGTTCATTGAGAGTAAAATATTATGACTTGAAGAGGATAAATCGAAGAAAATGGTGGTCGATACTGGGCTCGAACCAGTGACCCCCTCCTTGTAAGGGAGGTGCTCTCCCAGCTGAGCTAATCGACCTGGGGATTTATAATGTTTTAATTCTTTATAAAAAGAATGGTGGTCGATACTGGGCTCGAACCAGTGACCCCCTCCTTGTAAGGGAGGTGCTCTCCCAGCTGAGCTA
>NZ_JAUORL010000021.1:0-81240 GCF_030548015.1 Shewanella sp. 4_MG-2023 | reverse complement strand
GCATGCTTGAAGCAGAAATTGAGACCATGGACTTTTTAAGCATATTAGAGCAAGCCATTGTTTCAAGTTCAATGAAAGTAAGCGCAGCTTATAAGCATAAGTGAGCATGCTTGAAGCAGAAATTGAGACCATGGACTTTTTAAGCATATTAGAGCAAGCCATTGTTTCAAGTTCAATGAAAACACGCGGAGCTTATAAGCATAAGTGAGCATGTTTGAAGCAGAAACTGAGACCATGGCGCAGCTATAAGAGGATTAAAAGATGCAAGTATTTGTTATTGGTGGCGGCGGACGCGAACATGCGTTAGCTTGGAAAGCAGCACAATCAGCTCAAGTTGAAACAGTTTTTGTTGCACCAGGTAATGCTGGTACAGCCTTAGAGCCAAAACTAGAAAACATCGACATTAAGGTTGAAGCAATTTCAGAGCTGGTTAAATTTGCTCAAGATAATAAAATTGAACTCACCATTGTTGGCCCAGAAGTACCATTAGCACTTGGCGTAGTGGATGCCTTTAATGAAGCAGGTTTGCCTATCTTTGGTCCAACTCAAGGCGCTGCACAGCTTGAGTCTTCAAAAGCCTTCACTAAAGACTTTTTAGCACGTCATAACATCCCAACAGCTGACTACTCAAACTTTACTGAAATTGAAGCAGCAAAAACTTACTCAGTTGAGTTAACCAACAAAACAGGTTTCCCTGTGGTGATTAAAGCTGACGGCTTAGCAGCGGGTAAAGGCGTGATTATCGCGGCAGACCAAGCTGAAGCTGACGCAGCAATCGAAGACATGCTAGCAGGTAACAAGTTTGGTGAAGCAGGTTCACGGGTTGTTATCGAAGAATTTTTAAAAGGTGAAGAAGCCAGCTTTATCGTAATGGTAGATGGTAAAAACATTTTAGCAATGGCCACCAGCCAAGACCATAAAGCCCGTGATAACGGCGATAACGGCCCTAACACTGGCGGCATGGGTGCATATTCACCTGCACCAGTAGTGACCCAAGTTGTTCACGACTGGACCATTGCTAATGTTATCCGCCCAACGGTCGACGGCATGGCAGCAGAAGGCAATGTTTACACCGGCTTCTTATACGCAGGCTTAATGATTTCTCCAGATGGCAGCGCAAAAGTACTTGAGTACAACTGCCGCTTTGGCGACCCAGAAACGCAGCCAATCATGATGCGTCTGCAATCAGACTTAGTTGAGCTTTGTCTAGCCGCTACCCGGGGTGAGTTAGATAAAGTGACTGCTGAATTTGATTCACGCGCAGCAGTCGGTGTTGTACTTGCAGCAGGCGGATACCCAGATGCTTACCGTAAAGCTGACGTGATTGACGGTTTATCATTAGGTGATAACAACGCCAAAGTATTCCACGCTGGCACCGCCATGAAAGACGGCCATGTTGTCACTGCAGGCGGCCGCGTATTATGTGCCACAGCACTAGGTAACACTGTGACAGAAGCACAAGCTAGCGCATACAAGCTAGTCGATGCTATCCACTGGGATGACGTCTACTTCCGCACTGATATTGCCTACCGCGCTATCGCACGTGAGCAAGGTAAAGGTTAATTTTTTAGCCTAATGCTGAATTAAAAAAATCCCTGTGATGGCAACTAATGCCAAAAGTCACAGGGATTTTTGTTTTAGCGTTCAAAATTCAATTCCATTAAAGTATTAGGAGCTTATTAAACTATTTATCTTCCTTTACTAAAGGCACCGCCGAGTGTTTGCTTAAATTCAAAATCAACACCCCAACCAGTATGGCAATAACAATCGAGATTAAACGGGTAAATTCAGACGACAGTGAATCTGCCGCTTGGTGCTTAATGATTTGATACGTTAATACGATAAAATTAGTAAACAATAACTGGTAAATACTAAAGCGACATTGTCGACGAATGCCAAAGCAAGCTAACTGCAGACCGCAAAATAACGTCACCCCAATTAACATCCAAGTTGAAACCCCAAAGGCAAACAGTAGCATCACAGGTAAGGTAAATAAGATCCCAGTGGCGGTGGTGACAATTTTATTCTGGCTATAAATACGATGATCATTCGAGATAGGAATTTTAATCAAACTGCCAATGGTGATGGCAATCAGCATGGTTTGCGTACTGCCAATACTGATAAGTACCACCAGCGTAATACACATGGCGGTGGCTTTAAACATGATAAGCCCAATGTTAGTTTGCGCCCCTTCTTTAACGGTTTCATCCATTAAAATATCTTGCTCATCACCTGGGAATAATAAAAAACTGATGTAGGTGATAACGATGGCAATTAAAAAGGCTTCAAACATCAACCAAGGTAACACGTCCACTGGCGCACCCATTTGGAAATTCATCACTGTCATGATAATCACCACCATTAAGGCTAAGGTGGCAAGCATATCTTTAGGATCGTGATGACTGCGGTAAAAGCACCAAAAAAATAATCCCCAGCAAAATAGCGCATAACCTGTGGGAGTGTCTTTTAACACCCCAGCAAGAAACACCAATATAAAGCTAAGAAAGAATAATATGATAAGCAGTTTAAGTAACATACTCATAGGCGGCTTTGATGGCATGATGGTTAAAAATATCACCACAAACATCGGCGCTAAAATAGGCATAGCCGCCCCAGAGTATTGCAAATAAAACAGCAAAAAGACCGGGAAAAATACCAGCCTGATGATCGGATTCACCGCATTACGAAACATAGGTCCACACGCTCACAACTCGGATCCAAATTTTAGCTAACCATTCGCCAAAGCTGCTTTGCTCTGTAAAAAAGGCAACGGTAGCTTGGGAGCCATAACGAATGTTTTGCGGTATATCATCGTTTTCAAAAACAATGTTAACCGGATAACGCTGGGCATTTAACGAAGTGGTATCTGCGGTTAAAAAGCCTGTTGCTTGGTCAATATTATTACTGCCACCAGTCCCCCAACCTATGCTATCGACTTTGCCATTCAACACCCTCCCTGGCAGTGCATCGAGCACAATTTCAACTCGTTGCCCCTCACGAATATGCTCTAGAGAGTTTTCTCTAACCAGTGCTGAAATCCAAATACCGCGGGGATCTATAAAGGTCAGCATCGGCGTGCCAACCGTGGCTCTTTGCCCTAGAGTAAGTTGTAAATTGGTCACGACACCTTGTGAAGGCGCAATCACTTCGGTGCGCTGTAAGTCTAGCTGCGCTTGCTCAAGGTTGGCCATGGCCGCCAATAACTGCGGGTTATTTTCACCCTGTGGGCCTAAATTTTGTTTGGCTTGTACTAATGAGGCTTCTGCGGCGTTATAACTGGCTTGGGTTCGATCTCGAGACTCAATTGCATTATCTAAGTCAGATTGGCTTAATACCCCCTGCGCTGCTAACTCGGTGATCCTTACCGCTTGCTCTTTGGCGTTATTGCGGGCTGCTAACGCATCAATCACATTCGCTTGAGCAACTTCAACTGCTGCAGTATTGGCGCCAATACTTTGCCCTGTGATAGCAAGGTTAGCTTGGGCTGACTGTAAGGCAATTTGATAGTTGCGTGGGTCGATTTTAAACAGCACCTCACCCGCTTCTACCACTTGGTTATTTTTGACATTAACATCAACGATATTACCAGCCACTTGGCTGGCAACTCTCACCAAATAGGAATGGACTCTCGCATCGCCTGTCATAGGGGTGACTCTATCGGCCCATAGGCTATACAACCACACAAACAGGATCACGCCGATAATATAAAAACTTAACTTACGAGATGATTTTTCCGCTGCGGACATGATATTAACTCTCTAACTGATGATGAAATAGTGATGAAATAGTGCTGAAACTGAACTCTAAGCTCTCAATAATACAGTCTAGGATATAAGCAAAAATACACATACAAGTATTTGTAAGAATGATAAAAATTTATTCATACAAAGACTATTTATTCAAACAAAGGCTAAGGTTTCGATAATAACTACATTATAAATTTTACATAGTTATTCACTTTTATTAGCCTAAGCGAATAGCTATTTTACTGAGTTAACTTAATAGTCACAATCGCCTCATCAGCTCCAAAGAGCCACATTTTTTATCACTGCTGGTCATTGCCATAAAACATCGACTTACCCCTTAGACCTATGGCAGGATGTCACTCTGTCACAAGTTAATAACAAATAATACTGACAGCGCAACAGCCAGCATAAATATAAAAAATCTCATCACACCCCAAAAAAATAATAATAGAGATCACTCAATGTCTGATAAGCAAAAGCTAAACAAACACAAACAGCCCAGTTTGCTCGATGCCCTTGCACCCGTCTTTGCCCTCATAGCAATGCTAGGCACTGCGGTGTATCTTTTCTCTTCAGATAGTTCTTCTGGTGCAAATCAAATTGCCCTCATCCTAGCGGCCTGTATTGCCATTCTTATCGGTTATAAAAATGGTTATAGCTGGAATGAAATGGAGCGCGGCATCATTAAAAGTATTGGAGTGGCGACTGGCGCCTTGTTAATTCTATTTACCGTGGGCTCGCTTATCGGTACTTGGATACTTGCGGGTACTGTGCCGACAATGATTTATTACGGTATGCAGATCCTGCATCCACAATATTTTTATGCCGCTAGCTGTATTTTATGTGCCGTGGTCGCGATCAGTATTGGTAGCTCTTGGACTGTGGCGGGTACCCTAGGTATTGCCTTAATTGGTATAGCTTCCGCTATGGGATTAGATATTAATATCACCGCTGGCGCGATTATTAGCGGCGCCTATTTTGGCGATAAAATGTCACCATTATCAGACACAACCAACCTAGCGCCAGCGGTTGCAGGCTCTGATATTTTCAGCCACATCAAATACATGACTTGGACTACGGTTCCCAGCATTATCATTGCGCTAATTGTCTTCACTGTTTTAGGGCTATCAGCCGATGTTGCTAGCTTCAATTCAGATCTTGATAGCACCCTGTTGCTCCTCGAAGCAACTTATCAACCTGGCCTGCATCTGCTTATTCCTTTATTAGTGGTGTTATTTTTTGCTAACAAAAAAATGCCAGCCTTTCCTACCGTAATTCTAGGGACGATTGCTGGGGCTATTTGTGCGGCGATTTTCCAATTTGATAATGTGGTCAGCTATGTTAATGAGGATAATCTGCTACCGATTGTGGCGCTCATTAAAGGTATTTGGATTGCGATGTTTGATGGTTATGTGGCCACCACAGGTGACACGGTTTTAGATAACTTATTAAGCCGCGGCGGCATGAGCAGCATGGTCACCACGGTTTGGTTAATCCTCTGCGCCATGACATTTGGCGGCGTGATGGAAGTGACAGGATCATTATCGCGCTTACTGGAAAGTATCTTAAGTTTAGTGACGGGGACTAGCAGCTTAATTATCACCACTTTGGGAGTTTGTATCGGCGCAAATATTATTACTGCCGATCAATATATTGCCATTGTACTGCCCGGTAGAATGCTCAAAATTGAATATCAAAAACGCAAGTTGGCGCCAGTTAATCTAAGCCGTACTCTAGAAGATTCAGCTACAGTAACTAGCCCACTTATCCCGTGGAATACCTGCGGCGCTTTCATGGCCAGTACCTTAGGCGTAGCAACCATTGCTTATTTGCCTTATGCAATCTTTAACCTAGTTTGCCCATTCATCAGTGCATCCTATGCGTATTTCAATATCAAAATACAACCGCTAGATGAATCACTGCAACTCACAGAAGGTTTATAAATTTCAAAAATACGGACTTAGCCTGCTGCTATATAAGTGACTATATAAATGACTATATAAGCTGTTATCCAAAACGGTCTTTCAACCAGCCATAATGATAGTAACCCCATTGCCCTATTCGCCTTGCTTTAGCAAAGGGCAAACGGGGTAATGGGTTTTGATAAAGTGGTAAATTAGCTATTTCAGTTGGTGTTTCACCGGCAATACTTTGGGCTAATCGAAAAGCCGCTTGTGCACTAAAAGACACCCCAGCGCCGCAATAACCTAAGCTGTAACCCACGCCGTTTTTCTCAACTACATGGGGCATATCATCCATTGATGCCGCTATCCAGCCCGTCCAGTTATAGGCCACTTTTTTAGTCGCTAATGCAGGAAAGCATTTATTCATGGCCAGCTTGAGTCGCTGACCATAAATCGGATCTGCAGCGTCTTTCCCCCACACAGCGCCGCGGCCGCCAAACAGTAATCGATTATCAGGCAGTAACCTGAAGTAATATTTTAAAATGCGGGTGTCCATGGTTACTTGATGGCTAAATAGACCAGCGGCTTGCAGCTCATCAGCACTAAGTGGCTCAGTGACGATAATATTACTGAGTATTGGCAAAAACTTTTCATCAATGCGGTGATTAAACGCTTTGGGCGTATAGCCATTGGCGGCCACTATCACTTTATTTGCGCTTAACTCACCATGCTCAGTGAACAGACGGTGCTTGCCATTTTCCTCGATCCAGTCAAGCACGCATGAGCTTTCAGATAGGGTGACACCTTGATGCTCAACCATTGATTTATAGCCCAGCAATAACTTTAGCGGGTTTACCCCAAAGCCATCACTTAATCGCAGTGCGCCATAGGCTTGGTGATGATTTAAATAATCTCGGCGAAAGTCTGCAGCATTAATAAATTGCGCATGCTGATCCATATTTGCAGAGCCTGCTGACGAGGGTGATTTACTGTCTAATGGTGAAGGTATTAAATGCTGCTGAATAAAGTCAGCGGCTGTTTTAAGCTGCTGCAACGCCTTAGGGTTATGCGCCACCTTTAAGTAGCCTTTCTCCTGCGGATCACACTCTATATTGTATTTATGAATTAGTGATTCAACGCGCTCGACAGCTTGGCTAAACTCGCCATAAATGGCTTTAGTGGTGGCTAAATCCCAACGTTTTGCCATAGCGGCATAGCCCAACCTGCCCGAGCCCTTTAATACAAAACCTGCATTACGGGCGCTGGCACCAAAACCCACTTGGTTTGCCTCTAATACATGGCAATCTATATGGTATTTACTGGCGAGATAATATGCCGTCAGTAATCCTGTATAACCGCCGCCAATTATCGCGACATCCGTTTGCTGATGACCACTTAGGTGAGGTAAGCGTGGCGGCAAAGCTTGGGTACTTGCCCAATAGCTATTGGCCAGTGGTTGTGAAGCAGCATTCGGGGTTATTAAAGGATCATACATAGCAGCGGCTCTTTTTATTTTGGTTATATGAGTGCAAATGCGGGCACTAAAATCTGCAATAAAGCCTTTTGATAACGTCTATCTATAAATGGTTAGCTAAATTCAATCACCATTTCACAAGCTGTGCAGTGGCAATCATCGCCGCAAAGCACACAAAGATAATCGCTACCGTCTACTTTTTGGTTCCAACGGCTCGGATGTTGTTTAATTAATTGCCCACCAGCATGAGTAAAGTAACCTACCGCCGAGTTATTTGGGCTTTGTTGCCATAAGTGACTCACCCCCGCTTTGGCGCCCTGTTGCTTAACAGCCGCAATAGACGCTTGCAGTAATTTAGAACCAATCCCCTGACCGCGATATGCTTCTGCTACTGTATTACATTTGAAATAACACATGTTTTCAGCAGTAACAGGCCACTTTTCAGGAGTACACCATTGATCAACTGGCCACTTCCCAGCGGCATAAGTCAGCCTAAAACCGACAATATTAGCCGTCGAATTATGGGTATTTTTAGTTGGTGATAATTGTTCACTTTCTGCGATGAAGTGAGCATTGATATTATTTTTTATACCCATTCGATAAATTTTTTCAAGCGAAGATAGATTTAAATACCCTTCACCATGAACCAAGTTTCCGAGTTCAATAACTTGTTGAAAATCATCAGGAGTTAAGCTTCTTATCATTATTATATTGACTCCAGGTTGTCTTAATATATCGCCAAGATAGCACAATTATTTAGCAAAAATAACGATGTTAAACTTTTGTGATAATTTGGCGATAACACAGTGAGATCCCTTTGGCAGAATCGATTGCAATTAAACAAAAGGAGCTCCGTTATGAAATCATCTGTATTAAAACCTATCTCACAAAAAGCAAGCTTACTGACTTGTGGACTCATCGCCGCTGGCCTGTTCAGTATGTCAGCTAATGCTGCTGAAGTTGAAATCAGTGTTGTTAACCTAACCCACGGTAATCACTTCACGCCATTGTTTATTGCAGCACACGATGCTGACAGTCACCTATTCCAAGTGGGCGAAATGGCTACACCAGCATTACAAAAAATGGCCGAGGGCGGTGATATTGCTGATTTAGATGCCGCAGTTATGGGCGCAGGTGGCGTGACTGTTACCAACCCAGCCATGGGTTTATTAGCCCCCGGTGCTAATGTCAGTGATGTCATGCTTGATTCAATGGAAATGACGCACCTTTCTATCGTTGCTATGGTACTACCAACCAATGATGCCTTTATGGGGTTAGATGGCTGGGAGATCCCGACTGAGTCGGGTACTTACACAGTTTATGTAAACGCCTATGATGCGGGTACTGAAGCCAATGATGAAGTGGTTAATGGCGGCGGAATGTCCGGCGTTGCAGGTATTCCAGCAGCGCCAGGTGGTGACGGAGGTATGAATGGTACTGGTGTTATGGATGGTGCTACTAATGGTTATGTCCACACTCACCCAGGTGTGCTTGGTGATACTGATCCAGCCGGCGGCGCCAGTGATTTAGACAGCCGAATTCATCGCTGGTTAAACCCTGTTGCGAAAGTTGTTGTTACCGTTAAATAAGGGGCATGTGATGAAATATCCAATCAAAAATATCAATAAATATAGCCTGAGTGCTGCAGCATTAATTGCTGTGCTGGGCTTAAGTGGCTGTTCAGACAATAACAACTCACCGTCTCCTGAGCCGACTCCAACCCCAACGCCCGATACGGTAATGCAAACCTATAGCGTCACAGTGACAAACTTAACGGCTAATCAACCCATGTCACCGATTGCAATTGCCGTTCATAGCAATGATGTGATGTTATGGCAAGCAGGCGAAAGCGCAAATGTCGCCCTAGAGAAAATTGCTGAAGGCGGCGATTCAAGTGATGTAGCGGCTATTGAGGGTATCGAGGTTACGGCCAGTGGCGCTGGTATATTGATGCCAGGCATGTCAGAAACCATCACAATTACTTTAGATGAAGCCGATGTTGCCAACCTTACCGTAGCAACCATGCTGGTAAACACCAACGATGCCTTTACTGGATTAAACAGTTACGACATTTCGATGTTAGCAGTCGACACTATGGTCGCTATGAAAGGCATGGTTTACGACGCTGGCACTGAAGCTAATACAGAAGAAAAAGGTACCATGCCCGGACCTGCTGATGGCGGAGAGGGGTTTAATGCAACCCGTGATGATGTTGATTTTGTTCATATTCATCCAGGCGTGATCACCATGTATGACGGTTTAATGGACTCAGTCCTAACGCCATCACACCGTTTTGATAATCCGGCAATAGCCATATCAATCAGCCGCACACAATAGCAAGCATCAGCCTTTATGATTAAAAACCAAACAAGCTGAAAGTTTATCCGCCCATCTCAGGTCTGCTGGATAAGGACCTGAAATGGGAAATTCTGGATGAATGATTCTAATAAGCACCATCAGCACCATCAGCACCAAATCAAGCCACATATTTTGTTGGTTGAAGATGAGCAAGATTTGGCAAGGCTCATCATGCTAAATCTAACCGCACTAAATTATGAGGTGTTTCATGCCACCACATTAAGCCAAGCGCTTAACATCATTAAATCTAGTGTAATTGATTTGATTTTGATGGACCGTATGCTACCTGATGGCGATGGCATTATGTTGTGCCAGCAACTTCGTGAAGCTGACAACTCGGTTGCTGTGATGATGCTAACTGCCAAAGATTCAGAAGCCGATATTGTATTGGGCCTTGAAGCCGGTGCTGATGATTACTTAGTCAAACCCTTTAGTGTGCTGGAGCTACGAGCGCGAGTAAAAGCCATGCTTAGGCGTAGTAAAACTCAACAAATCAGCTCTGAGCAACTGCAGTTTAATGGCGTTACCATTAACGCAGCAACCCGTGAGGTCATTACCAATGACTGCCCGCTGGAATTAACCGCTAGAGAATTTGATCTGTTGCTGTTTATGGCCAAGCATCCACTACAAGTATTTAGCCGAATGCAATTATTAGAGGCAGTGTGGGGTTACAACTATGACGGTTATGAGCATACGATTAACAGTCACATTAATCGCTTACGCAATAAACTCGCCCACAGCCCTGGGCATCCAGAATTAGTCAAAACCGTTTGGGGTGTAGGCTATAAGTTCTCTCCACCATCAGCAACTTAGCTGATATTCGTTTTAAGCATGTTATTTTTAAAGTGTATATGGGTCTCTAATGAACCGCTTATTTAACCGACTATTCTTATCTGCCACTTTAATGGTGTTGCTACTTTTTGTAGCCCTGTGGCAATGGTTACAACTCAACCATGAATTTAGCCGTAATCAAATTCAGCAATCATTACACTTACAACTTGCTGAACATATGGCGCACATTAATCCGTTATTGTCACAAGGGATTACCTCAGATGCAGCGCTAAAAGAAGCATTTCACGACTTTATGCTGCTGGGCCCAAGTTTTGAAATTTATACCTTAGATCCACAAGGTCGTGTCATTGCTTACGATGCCAAAGAAGAGAAAATCAAAACCACTCGAGTAAATTTAGCCAAGATAAAGCAATTTATTGCAGGTCGAGACCTACCGATTTTAGGCACAGATCCCCGCTCAAAAAAAACAGAAAAAATCTTTTCCGTCAGCCCGCTCATCACTACTGACGGGCTTCACAGTGGATACTTATATGTCATCATCGGCGGCGAAGATTATGATAGCTGGCAAGCACTAATAAACTCAGAAAATCAGCCCAAGCTTTGGGGCGCTACCATTGGCTTTTGGATTATTTTTGCACTGATGTTATTTGTGCTATTGCTGGGCTTTTTTACCCAACCAATTAAAAAATTAGCTAGCGATCTCAACCAATTAAAAGATTCGCCATTAAGCGGCACACTGGCTTTGCCTAACCGTTACAATGGCAGCGAAGAAATCAGAGTCCTCAGTGACAATATTAATCATTTACTGCATAAAATCAGCCAACAACACCAACAAGTCAAACGCCAACAACAAGCCAAACATGACTTCTTACTGCATTTGTCCCATGACTTAAAAACCCCACTCACCTCTTTGCTGGGATATATCGATACCTGGCTACTATTACCGCCAGCAGAGCGCCAACCAGAATTAATTGAGTACGCCGCTAATTCAGGGCAAAACTTACAGCAGTTACTGGCACAATTACTTGAATTAGCAGCACTGGAAAATGGTCAAATCAGTGCCCAAATAAGTCAAATTAATTTGCGAGAGGTATTACTGGATTTAAAACAAACTTTTGCACCCAGAGCGCAAAAACTTGGAATACTCTTAGACTTTAATATTGCCGATGAGCTGCAAGTGTATACCGACCCACAATTAATGCGTCGAATATTAAATAATCTTGTAGATAATGCCCTGAGATACACCCCAAAAGGTGGCACCATCAAGGTATACAGCGAAAGCTTAAATGGTCAAAGCTGGTTAGCCGTTAAAGATACTGGCGCAGGCATGCATAAGCATGAAGTCGAAGCCTTAAAACAATTATCCATGCAGCAGTTATCATTTGAGCCCAATCAAACATTGCCACAGTTGGGTGTTGGTTTAGCCATAGTGCGCCAATTGCTTGGACTCCTAAAGTGCCGTATTGATATTAAAAGCACTCCCGGCAAAGGAAGCCGTTTTATGATTGAACTAGCCACACACTAAATTAGACAAACACTAAAAATAACAAAGCCACCTATAATTAAGGTGACTTTGAGGGTCATAACTGAACACGCTCCTTTAGAGGGAGCGCCTATATTCAGCTACAGAAATAGCTATTAACTTTAGATAGATTGATAAAGTTTTTTAATTTTGTGGAAGAAAAGACTCACAAAACCAGCAAATAGACTTCCCCACATTAATAATACTGCCGCAACAGTCACAAATTGCCCCATATAATAATCGGCATTAGCCACATAAATGTAATGGGTACCTGGTAGTAGCGCAGCAAATACAGCAAAGAACATTAAAGCAACAATAATTTGAATTTTCATAATTAACTCTTTTTGGCAAAGGCTACTAGTTTTTGCCTCTGTTTCATCATGAAACAAAGCTAGTTAGCTAAATAATACTTAATTCTCAGAATGACGATAAAGTATCAAATAAACCCCACTAAGAGTTTTGTTAAGATCACAATTTAGAATATTCAATTGTCACTTTGTGATAGAGAGCACTCATTACCATTAAAACTATGATGAATAAAATATGGTAAAGCTCAGTGGTCGAAAACGAATTAAAAAAAAGACGAGCATTGCTCGTCTTTTTTTTGTGCGCATCATTATCAATTACTTATGATATTTCGCTGATAGCTCATGTACTGAGTTAATGAATGAACCAGCATGTTCTGGGTTAACATGTTGATGGATACCATGACCCAAGTTAAATACATGGCCAGTACCTTCACCGTAAGAAGATAGGATTTGATCCACTTCTTGATGAATACGCTCTGGTGAAGCATAAAGTACAGATGGGTCCATGTTGCCTTGCAGCGCAACTTTATGACCAACACGGCGACGTGCATCACCGATATCAACAGTCCAATCTAAACCGAGCGCATCACAACCAGTTTCAGCCATAGACTCTAACCATAATCCGCCACCTTTAGTGAACAAGGTAACAGGAACTTGGCGACCGTCAGCATGGCGAGTTAGGCCATCAACGATTTTTTGCATGTAACGTAATGAGAACTCACGGTAAGCGTGGTGAGATAACGCACCGCCCCATGAATCAAAGATCATTAACGACTGAGCACCGTTAGCAACTTGTGCATTTAGGTACAAGATAACTGAATCAGCTAACTTGTCTAAAAGCATGTGTAATGCTGCTGGCTCTTCGTAAGCCATTTTCTTAATTTTTTCGAATGTTTTGCTTGAACCACCTTCAACCATATAAGTGGCTAGCGTCCAAGGAGAACCAGAGAAACCAATTAACGGTACTTCGCCTTTTAGCTCGCGACGAATCGTGCTTACTGCACGCATCACGTAACCAAGTTCATCTTCTGGATCTGGAATGCAAAGCTTTTTAATCGAGTCAACGGTATCAGCTCGACGTTCAAAACGTGGACCCTCACCAGTTTCAAAGTATAAGCCTAAGCCCATTGCATCTGGAATGGTTAGAATGTCTGAAAATAAAATAGCTGCATCTAAATCATAACGACGTAATGGCTGTAAAGTCACTTCACAAGCCAAGTCTTGGTCTTTACAAAGCGACATGAAATCACCGGCTTGAGCACGGGTTGCTTTGTATTCTGGAAGGTAACGACCAGCTTGACGCATCATCCATACAGGCGTTCTGTCAACAGGCTGTTTTAGTAAAGCGCGTAAATAACGATCATTCTTTAATTCTGCCATTGGGCTTGATTCCTAAACATATATTGATATCCGCTGAACCGTAGTTTAGCGACTTAAGGTATTAATGTAACCAGTTCTGCTAAATTTATGTGAGCTGCCCCTCCTACTAGTATCAAAATTGCTAATATAAACGTTAATATGCTCACAAAAAGGGTGATTTTTGACTAGGTGTGAAGCTAACTCGACAAAAAAGTTGCACCTTAGCTGCACCTTTGATATAAAAAGTCTGCGCTAGCAAGAACAATCAAGAAGCACGATAAATCGAGCCCTTAAAAATCTATTTGCCCAGCGGTAGCATGCTATCGCTGGGCATTTTTCTTTAGATTACAATAACAAAGAATATTTCCCTCGTAACTCAGCCCATTCCTCTGGTCAATCCATTGCTTCTTTTGCAGAAAAGAGTTGATTAATCACTACTTTCTCTCATACATTAAGTGTTATGTATTGGTTACTAAATTGAGAATGATAATGCTGACAAAACTAGAAAAAGCCGAACAAAAATGGGGTGGCTCCAATAAGCTGGTTGATCAATGGCTGCAGCACCGCAGAGCATTACTGATCCAATACTTCAAAATTGCTGGCCTCGCCCCTTACTCTGTCCCAGCAAAAAGCTTACCTGAACTAGATACCGTTAAGCAGTTTTGCGCTCAATTAGTTGATTATGTCTCTGAAGGTCATTTTGAGGTATACGATCAATTGGTTAATGAGTGTGAAAAATCAGGTGAACAAAGTAAAGCCCGAGCACAACTGTTATTACCACAAATCAGTGAATCAACTGATGCCGCATTAGACTTCAATGACAAATATACTGAAGCAGATAGCGATTCTATGTTGCTAGAATTAGATAGCGATCTCTCTAATTTAGCTCAAGCAATGGAAGCGCGCTTTGCTTTGGAAGATGAGTTACTCGAGCAACTTCATCAGCATCATTCAAAAGTCAGCTAATGTGACTTATTACTTATTACTTATTACTTACCAAAGTAATTAGCAAAGCTAGCGGCTAACTGATTGATCTTGAGTCACAGACAAAGAAAGGCTCGATTTACTGATGCCATTTACTTGCGCCAGTTATCAGGTAGATCGACTTGGGACCATAAATCATGGCAAAGCGCTTGATGTTGATGCCAATTACCTTGTAGTAACCACCCCACCAAGGCATCACCGACTTGCGGATATGCAATAGGCTTGGGCGACGCCGCCTTTAACCATCGGGCTAACATTTTACTATCTAAGCTATCCATACTTTGTCCTGCAGCCAACAGCTCTAATGCTGCTACGTTTGATGATTGCTCAAATTGCCCCTGAAGCGGTTTAACCAGTAGCTTCTTACCTAATGTCATCGCCTCGCTGGCAAGCTCAAAACCTGCATTACCTATTACCCCACCACATTGCGACATGTGTTGTTTAAACCCACAGCGATCAAAGCTGAACCAATTAATATGATCTGGTAATGACTGCTTTGGCTTATTGCCATGGTAAACAAAAAATTGATAGTCAGGAAAAGGCCTTAAAAAAGCTGCTATCGCGTCGGCACTTTCAAAGGGTAAATACACCAAAATTTGATGACTGTGAGCACCACAACTTGGCTCAACTTCTACAAAGGGAGGTAAAATAGCAAAACCGAAATGATGCCAATGACAGCCTAATTTGATATCTGCAGGTGCAAAGTTGTTTAACAGTAATTCATCAAACCAGCTCATTCCCTGTTTAGGTACTGAGTATTGTAAGGACGCTTGATGACTGATCGCAATTGCGGTCACGCCCTGTTTTTTAGCAGCCCAAGCACTCACTGGCTCAAAGTCGTTTAACACTAAATCATAGCCGCTCAAATCAAGTTGTCTCACTTCAGACACAATGGGTGAAGTGATATTTCTTTTAATGGTTTTGCCAATGCTGACTCGCCCGTCTTCGGTAATAAAAGACATGCCCGTTCTAACTTGATAGTCGCCAAAACATTGCATATCAAAGTACTCATCTTTGGCGCGACCACTAAATAAAAAATCAACCTCGATATCAGTTTTACTTAACGCCTTTGCCATGACTCTGGCACGGCTAATATGGCCATTTCCCGTCCCTTGAACACCGTATAATATTTTCATGATTTACCTTGTTTAATGACCAATTTCAGCGCTATGACAAGCTAAATCAACGGCTCGGCTAAGATAACCACACCGACCCCCAACCCAATACCAGCAACAATATCCAATGGATAATGCACCCCAAGCGCTATTCGAGATAATCCAATCGCCACAGCCCAGGTCATTGCGATTGGCCACAATGCAGGAAAAGTCGAAGTGATAGCCATCGCCATAATAAAGGCCGCTGCAGTATGCCCCGATGGCAAACTAAATTTGTCTGATGCCTGAAAGCTGCTATCAAAGCCTGCAAAAGCGGCGCAAGGCCTAGTGCGGCGAATGGCATTTTTAAAGACAAAATATAACGGCAGTTCAATGATAAAACTCACTAACATCAAATTAAAAAACTGACTGCCTTGAGGATGTAAAAACAATAAACCTACCGCCATATACACGTAATAATGGCCATCCCCACTTGCTGAGATTCTTTTCGCTAAAGGGGTTAACTCATGAGTTCGACAAAAAGTAATAATGTGGCAAAACACAAACTTATCCAATGCGCTAATCGTCATAGCCATACAAAATCCTTATAGTTCAATTGTTCAACCTTAATAAGAACTGTAAATAGGGCTAATGACGCTTAGATGACAAGCTATCGAAACTTTTATGACAATCATAACTTACTCAAAGGAGTCACCACAGACAGGGCAACAATGCAGTTAATCATATAAAAACAAGAACTAAGGCTAATAAAGGGCTTATCACAGCGATAAACAACAGCCGTTTAAGTCATCCCGCCTTAAGACCAAAGACTGAACAACTAACTGATTATCTTTATCAAGTGATGAATATCGCTGTTATTTTCATAAAAAGCTCATATAATTCATATATTATTGCTTTGATAACTGGCGAAAACCTCTGTGAATCGCTAACCCCAAGGAGTGTCACTATGGAATACAACACCTCAGAATTGTGTGATATGTATTTAGATGTCGTTGATGTAGTAGAACCAATGTTCAGTAATTACGGCGGTTGTAGCTCTTTTGGTGGTTCGATTAGTACCATCAAATGTTTTGAAGATAACGGCTTAATTGCTGATGCGCTGCAAGCAGAAGGCGAAGGTAAAGTCTTGTTAGTAGATGGTGGCGGTTCAATGCGCCGTGCATTAATTGATGCCTCGATTGCTGAAATCGCAGTGGCTAACAAGTGGGAAGGCATTATTGTTTACGGCTCAGTACGTGACGTTGACACCCTTGAAGAAATGGATATTGGTATTCAAGCATTAGCTTCAATCCCGATTGGCGCTGACACTAATGGCGTTGGTGAAGTTGAAATCCCAGTTAACTTTGGTGGGGTAACATTCCTGCCATGCGACCATATCTATGCTGACAATACTGGCGTTATCTTATCGCCAGAGCCATTAGATATCGAATAATCGATTGATATTGCTGGTTACATATTACCAGTTTAAATATCGACTAAAGCCAGCTATGCTGGCTTTTTTATGGCCTATTTTTAAGTCATAAGCTCTAAGTATTTGACTCTAGATATGTGGCTCGACATATTAGCCTTAAAGCTAACCCCAATTGAATGAAATAGGTTCTTAATGTTGCAGATAATGACCCGTCGTGAAGTTAATCAATACCTCTCCAGCAGAGATGGCGAAAGCAAACTGGGCCAAACCGTCAAGCTTATCTCCGAATCAGCCCCCTCTTTAGCGGATCTTAAACAGGCACTTTGTGAGGCTAAAACCAATGGGGTGCAATTTGTTATCGTCGGAATTACCGAAGATGCTGGTCCAAGGGCTAACTTAGGCCGCGGCGGCTCATCTGCAGCCTTTAGTGCCACTATGCAACAATGGCTTAATTTGCAGTCCAACCGCTACCTTGATGGTAAACAGTGTCTTATTTTAGGGGAAATATCTCAGGCCCCACTGCCAGAAGCGGCATCCCTAGAAGAGTTAAGGCAAGCGACTAAAGAACTTGATAACCAAGTCATTAGTGTGATCAGCCAAATTATGGCAGCAGAGCTTGAGCCCATAGTGATCGGCGGCGGTCATAACAATGCATATGGCATGCTAATGGCGACTAAGGCTCACTTTAATCAGGCGGCTGCGGCAGTAAACCTTGATCCCCATAGCGATTTTCGCCCACGGGAAGGGCGCCACAGTGGCAACGGATTTAGCTATGCTGCAGCCAATGGCGCACTGGCTTATTACCATGTGCTAGGTTTACATGAGCTAAAAAACACTGAAGCCACCTTAGAGCAATTAAGCTTATTTGGCGGTCATTGGCACAGCTTTCAGCAAATTTGGGTCAGACGAGAAATCGACTTAAGCCAAGCGCTGCAACAAATCGCCAGCAATCTTAATCAAACTCAACTGCCAGTGGCCTTAGAAATTGATGTAGATGCCATCGCCAAAATGCCCAGCAGCGCATCCACTTTTGCCGGTGTGCCCTTGTTAGATGCCTGCCACTATATTCATCACATCGCTAAACACTGCCCTTGTGCTTATCTGCATATTGCTGAAGCCGCGCCTCAATGTCACGATGCGGGTGATATGGCTGGTAAGCGTGATGTAGGCCAAAGTGTCTGTGAATTAATGTACAGTTATATCCAGGCAAGAAAAGTAAGCTAGCTTAAGCAAGGGATATTTGAACTTCTCTCGCTTAAGGATCGTACAAACTTAAGCTGTTAAATTTATTGCACGCTATTACCTAATACTTTCACTATTCAATAACTGTGAATTTTATGCTCTAATGCAGGGCAATTTTGATGAGATAGAATAATACGCTGTCTTAACGCATTCTTAGCTATTTCAAGTAAACTTGATCACATTCTGGCTGATTGAAGTTTCTGCAAAGCAAGCAATGACATACACTCGCTGTTAATTACCGCACATTATAGGAATACACAGATGTCTGAGGGCGACCCAAAGAACACCCATTTTGGTTACAAAACCGTTGATTCAGAGAAAAAAGCGGATTTAGTTGCTGACGTATTTCATTCGGTTGCTGCTAAATACGACATCATGAATGATGTTATGTCATTCGGTGTACACCGTTTTTGGAAACGTCACACGATTGCGACCGCAGGCGCAAGACCGGGCATGAAAGTACTTGACCTTGCTGGCGGCACCGGTGATTTAACCGCTAAATTCTCACACCTTGTGGGTGAGCGCGGCCAGGTTATTCTTGCTGACATTAATGATTCAATGCTTAAAGTTGGCCGTACTAAATTGCGCGACAAAGGCATTGTTAGCAATGTCAGTTACGTACAAGCTAATGCTGAAGCACTGCCGTTTCCTGACAATCATTTTGATATTATTACCATTGCGTTTGGTTTACGTAATGTGACCGATAAAGACGCAGCATTACGCTCGATGCGCCGGGTACTAAAACCTGGCGGAAAGTTATTAGTGCTTGAGTTCTCAAAACCTCAACACGAAGTCATGCGTAAAGTTTATGACCTTTATAGCTTTAAAGTGTTGCCTAAAATGGGCGCACTAATTACCCAAGATGCTGACAGCTATGAATACCTAGCTGAATCAATTCGCATGCATCCAGATCAAGAAACCTTAAAGCAAATGATGCTTGATGCCGGTCTTGAACAAGTTGACTACACCAATATGACTGATGGTGTTGTCGCCTTACATCGCGGTTATAAATTCTAATGCTGCCGAACCACTGTTCATTACTGGCTTGTGCTGCAATGGAAACTGCTCTCGGGCAGTTACAAGCACAAGATCAGGGTGAATATGCGCGACTAAAGCCGTTGCACGGTAAAGTATTCAAAATTCAGTTAACCCAAGTTAGTTGGCCAATATACCTTATTTTTGCACCGCAAATTCAAGTCATGAGCGCTTATGAAGCCACTGTTGACGTCAGTATTACTGCTGATGTCACTACGCTTTATAAGGTGACTGAAGGGGCTAACCTTACCGAGCTCATTAAGCAAGATAAGCTGATCCTCGATGGCGATATCAACTTATTGCAAAGCTTTAGTCATTACTTAAAGCACATTGAGTTAGATTTTGCCGAGCCATTATCAAAGTATATTGGTGATGCCCCGACTCATATGTTGCTGACTAATACCAAACACTTAGCCAGTTCAATGAAGCAAGTGTTTGAAAAGTCGCTCTCTCATGTGGGTCAATTAACCACTGAAGAATATCGACTCGCCCCTCATCAAATCGACTTCATTCATTTTCGTGATAATCTGGAACAGCTTGTTGATAGAACAACAAGCATTGAGTCCAAGATAGCAAAATTAAGAGAAAAAATTACCCCATGACAATTGCAAGTATCAGGCGTGGTTACCAAGTCATAAAAACTGTACTCCATTACGGCTTAGATGATGTTTTACCCAAAAATAAAACTCCCTGGTACTTTTCACTTCTGCGAAATTGTTTCTTTTGGATCCGCAACCAACACAAAGACAAATCTTCTGCTGAGCGTTTAAAGCTGGCGATGCAAGATTTAGGACCGGTTTACATCAAGCTGGGACAAATGCTGTCAACTCGCCGTGACTTACTCAATGATGAGTGGGCCAGTGAGCTGGCGATGTTGCAAGACCGCGTACCACCTTTTGATTCAACCCTTGCCCGCCAAGCTATTGAAGCAGAACTAAAAGCGCCGATAGACTCATTATTTGACAACTTTGAAGACATTCCCTTAGCGTCAGCATCCATATCTCAAGTTCACACTGCTAACTTGAAAGAAAATGGCGCAGAGGTGGTGTTAAAAGTTTTACGTCCCAACGTTGAAGCGCAAGTTAATGCTGATTTACAACTGATGTGCCAAGCGGCCAATTTACTTGAAAAGCTATTAGGTGAAGGCAATCGTCTGCGCCCTGCTGAAGTCATTGATGATTATCGCACCACCATTTTAGGCGAGCTAAACCTTAAACTAGAGGCGCTCAATGCCATCAAGCTACGTAACAATTTTTTAGACTCTGATAGCTTGTATGTGCCTTATGTTTATGAAGATTATTGCTACCCTCGCCTAATGGTAATGGAGCGTGTTTACGGCATTCCTGTTTCAGATATTGAAGCCTTAAAAGCCCAAGGGACTAATTTAAAGCTTTTGGCTGAACGCGGTGTTGAGCTGTTTTTCACCCAAGTATTTCGTGATAATTTTTTCCATGCTGACATGCACCCTGGCAATATTTTTATAAGCCGTGAACACCCTGACAACCCATTTTATATCGGCATGGATTGCGGCATTATGGGCACCCTTAATGATGTCGACAAACGCTATTTAGCAGAAAATTTCTTAGCCTTTTTTAATCGTGATTATCAGCGTATTGCCCAGCTTTATATTGAATCGGGTTGGGTATCAGAAAACACTGACGTACTGGCATTTGAGCAAGCGGTTAAAGTGGTTTGCGAACCCATGTTTAATAAGCCATTAGACGAAATCTCATTTGGCCATGTGTTACTGGAGTTATTTCGCACTGCCCGCCGATTCGATATCGTCGTGCAACCACAACTTGTTTTACTCGAAAAAACATTACTTTACATTGAAGGCTTAGGTCGTCAGCTGTACCCACAGCTAGACTTATGGTCAACAGCTAAACCGTTTTTAGAGCAGTGGATGTCTGAACAAGTCGGCCCGAAAGCCATTTTTGATAAAGTTAAAATGAAGAGCCCTTATTGGGCTGAAAAGCTGCCAGAATTTCCAGAACTTATCTATGACAATTTAAAAATGGGTCGAAAACTACTGGGCACCCAACAACAAATGCTTGATAAGTACCTAAAATTTCAACATAAAGCCCATAAAAGTAATTACTTATTAATAACAGCTGCTGTAATGTTGATCTGTGGCACAATATTATTAAACCAATACGCTACACTATGGCCTGCTTACATTTGTATCACATCAGGTATAGTGCTTTGGTTCACAGGATGGCGATCCAGACCAAAAAACCGTAAATTTTAACTAGCACTTATACATTAGAGGTTCATAATACTCTATGTATAAAGGTTACAATTGTGAATGTAAAAATTCCAACATCATGTTTTTATTCTTATAGAGGAAATGTTCATGGGCGGCATCAGTATTTGGCAGCTTCTAATTATTGCGTTAATTGTTGTGTTGTTATTCGGAACTAAAAAATTACGTTCTTTAGGTGGCGATTTAGGTGGGGCTGTTAAGGGCTTCAAAAATGCAATGAATCCTGAAGATGAAGAAAAGAAGTCTCTAGAAGACAGCACTGCGAAAAAGTCTGAACAGGCAACTGAGCAGAAATCCGAGTCAAAGGATAAAGAACAGGCGTAATTCATTATGTTTGACGGTATTGGCTTTATGGAGCTACTGCTGATTGGAATTTTGGGGCTTGTGGTTCTCGGCCCCGAAAGACTTCCGGTTGCAGTACGTTCAATATCTGAGTGGATCCGCTCATTAAAGCGGATGGCAAACTCAGTCAAAGATGAATTAGAGCAAGAGCTTAAAATTGATCAGCTTCATGCTGACCTTAAAAAAGCAGAAAGCAAAGGTTTGTCGAACCTATCACCTGAACTACAAGAGTCCATTGATCAGCTAAAAGATGCTGCAAAATCGGTTAATCGTCCCTATCAAGTTGACGAAGTAGCCAAAGATACCTCTGCAGCTAAACCCGCTGAAAGTTCTACTGCCAAAAGTGAACAAGCAAACGACTCTGACAGTTCAAATACCAAAAGCTAACACGGGTAACCAATGTCACAACAGCTACCTCTTATCAGTCATTTGCTTGAGTTACGAAATAAGTTACTTAGAGCTATCGGCAGCGTATTGCTGGTATTTATCTGCTTAGTTTATTGGGCAAATGACATTTACCATTATATGGCAATCCCATTAATGCAATCACTGCCAGAGACCGGCAGTATGATTGCAACGGATGTAGCCGCGCCCTTTTTTGCGCCATTTAAATTAACCTTAGTGTTATCATTTTTTGTGGCGATCCCCTACGTACTATTTCAAGTATGGTCATTTGTGGCGCCCGGTTTATACAAACACGAAAAGCGCATGATTATGCCGCTGCTATTTAGCAGTACGGTATTATTTTACCTCGGTATTGCTTTCGCCTATTACGTGGTATTTCCGGTGGTATTTGCGTTTTTCACCAGTGTCGCACCAGAAGGAGTGCAAGTAGCAACCGACATTAGTAGCTATTTAAGTTTTATCTTAAAGCTATTTTTTGCTTTTGGTTTAGCCTTTGAAATCCCTGTAGCCGTAGTATTAATGTGCTGGGCTGGCGTGACAACACCAGATGAGCTTAAACAAAAACGCCCTTACATTGTTGTAGGTGCATTTGTGGTTGGCATGATGCTAACGCCACCTGATATTATTTCACAAACAATGTTAGCGATTCCTATGTTAATATTATTTGAAGGTGGTTTATTAGCAGCTAGGCTATATACCCCAAAAGAAGATACAGATAACGAAGAGCCAGAGAACGAGAAAGCTGATAGTTAAATTGCGCATCGCACTCATGGACTAGTTAACCAATAAAAAGAAGGATTCTGTAATGCGTTTAACTTTGATTGCCACTTTTGCTTTGGCTATCTCTTCTCAAGCACAGGCCAGTGTTGAGCAACAACTGGCGAGCTGTGCAGCTCAAACTGACAAACTTGACCGGCTAATGTGTTACGACACATTAGCCGCGTCAGTTAACACCTCCCTCACTTCAGCGACAACAGAGACTGCTACTGCGGTATCGACGCCAGCAGTAGTAACTGCATCTGCCGTAACAAAGGCTGCAGTTGCAACGTCTAACAATCCTACTGCAGAACAAGAGTTTGGTCTTAAAAAGAAGGTCGATGAGGATGTCACTCGCCTTTATGCTGACGTTGTATCGGTAAAAAAAGATCCTTACGGCTCATTAATTATTACCCTGTCTAATAATCAAACTTGGAAGCAATCAGGTACTGACCGCTATAAAGTGAAAAAAGATCAAACCGTCTTTGTTGAAAAAGGCGCTCTCGGTTCATTCCTACTGGGCAGCGATGATCGTAACTCCACTATTCGAGTGAAGCGTTTAAAATAAATCATGCCGCAGCATATCGACATAGCCGTTAATTTGCTTAGCAGCAGGTTAATCGCTGATATTGACAACATAGTGACTCAAGCGGCGCAACATCATGTTTCGCCGTTAATTGTTATTGGCAGTGATATTACTGAAAGTAGCGACAGCGCCTCGCTGTGCGCAAAATACCCTCAGCAACTCTATAGCACTGCAGGGGTTCACCCTCACCACGCCAGTAGCTGGAATGCTGCCAGTGCTGATGAGATAAAAACCTTAGCAGCATTAAAGCAAGTGGTTGCTATTGGTGAATGCGGTTTAGATTATAATCGCGACTTTTCTCCCCGTAATGCCCAGCGCCTTGCCTTTCACGCCCAACTTGAATTGGCAGTTGCATTACAAATGCCGGTACTGATGCACTGTCGTGACGCTCACGAGGACTTTATTGCAATAGTAAGTCAATATCGCCACAAGCTCCCTGCAGCGCTGCTGCATTGCTTTACGGGCAGCAAAGATGAGTTACTTGCTTGTCTTGAATTAGATTTACATATCGGCATAACTGGCTGGGTATGCGATGAACGTCGCGGCGCTGAGCTGGCGAGCATAGTGCCATTGATCCCAAACAACCGCTTAATGGTTGAAACTGACAGCCCTTATTTATTACCTCGCAGCATGCGCCCTAAACCCAAATCTAGCAAAAATTTGCCACAATACTTGCCCTATATTGCCGAGTATATTGCTAATCTTCGTCAGCAACCCTATGCAGAGCTGGCAGCCCATTGCTACACCAACAGCCAGCGTTTTTTTAACCTAGGGCAGGATTAATGCAGCAAGTGCATTGGGCGTTTAAAGCATTTACTTTGTTTTTTATTATATTGCTAACTCAATTACAAGCAGCCCACGCGCTTGCCGTTGAGCACGCCAATCCCCCGCTAAGATTAACCGCCTCATCCATTACAAAAATCAAATTAACGGATTGGATGTATATCAATCAGTCTCAAGATATTGAAGAGCTTGCCAGCTTAACACTGCTAAAAAATAGCCAACAAGATTGGCGCAAGTTAAGCCGCGGCGATATGCGTAAAATTGGCGCTAAAAATACTTGGTTGAGTTTTAGTATTTTTAGCCCTAATGACCATCTATCACGCATGATAGCGCTGAATAACCCACTGCTAGATAGCATGAAACTATATCATTTAGTCAATAACAAATTAGTAAAAGTGGAGCTAATGGGTGATAGCTATCCGTTTAAACAGCGCCCACTGCAAAGTAATTTATTTCTTTACCCCTTTGAATTACAGCCAAACGAAACACATACCTTTTACTTAAAAATCGATAATCGCGGCAGCTTAAATTTTCCATTGGTACTATGGAGTAAAAATGATTACAGCCATGCCATTGAGTCTCAAAGCCTTGCTAATGGCTTTCAAATTGGGATATTGATTGCCATTGGGCTATTTAGTTTGTTTATTGCCCTCGCATCAGGGTCTTTTAGTTATAGTTACTATAGTGGCTATGTACTCAGTTTAACTCTACTTGTGGCCACTATTCATGGTATTGCCTTTCAATATTTATGGCCCACACTGCCGGTGGTGCAAAACTTAGCCATTCCAATATTAATCCCGATAGCCTTAGCTTTTGCGCTGATGTTTACCGAAAAAGTGATGCTACTTAAATATCATAATAAACCGATGCTATTAGTCGGTCGTTACCTTGCGGTTTACTGCGTTTTACTGAGTCTGGTTATCTCGTTTATTGATTTTAAGTTCAGCTTATATTTGCTCACTTTCTCGGTAATCGCCATTAGCTGTGTACTGATTACAGTATCTTTAATACAAGTAATTAAAGGCAGTAAAAATGCACGTTTATATGCTATTGCCCGTATCGGGCTATTTATTGGTGCCATTCTCAGCGGGCTCATTTATCTGGGCTATTTACAGTGGTATATGCCAGCGCATACTCCAATGATGATCGGACTGACCTTTGAAGTCATTGTCATGGCTGCAGTGCTAGCAGTGCGCTATAACGATGAACGAAAAGCCAAACTTCAAATGCAAAAAAAGGCCCTAGAGCAAGCCCAAAAACTACAACAAAACCGTGATGAAGCTTTAAAAGCAGAAGCGAGAACCAATGAACGTCTCGAACAAATGGTCGCTGAGCGGACTCTTGAGCTCGAAGTCACCTTACGTGAGCTAAATGATGCCAATCAAAAGCTGCAGCAACAAAGCACCACTGACAGTTTAACTGGGGTAAAAAATAGAAACGCCTTTGATAAACGCCTAACCGCAGAAGGACGCATTAGTCGTCGTCAGCAAACCTCACTTGCTATCCTAATGGTTGATATTGATAAATTTAAACAGATTAATGATCAATTTGGTCACCTTGCTGGCGACCTTGCAATTAAAGTGATTGCGACAACAATTTCTGAGTTTTTAAAACGTCCAACCGATCTGGTGTCACGTTTTGGAGGTGAAGAGTTTGCTATTATATTACCAAATACTGATAGTGTAGGAGCGATGCTATTGGCTGAAAGAATTCGCCAAGCAATCTCTAATTTATCAATCGATTGGGATAATAACCCTATTTCCCTTTTCGTAAGTATCGGTGTGAGCGCTGCCATTATCGAAACCAATGAACAGCCAACTCAGTTACTTGAACAAGCAGATAAAGCGCTTTACCAAGCTAAGCGCAGTGGACGAAATCAGGTTTGTCTGTTTTCGTCTGATTAAGATCAGTCTAATTTCAGGAGTCGAATGTGAATATAATTACTAGTGCTTTTCCACAGCGCAGAATGCGCCGCATGCGTAAACATGATTTCAGCCGCCGTTTAATGTCAGAAAACAAACTGTCGGTGAATGACCTTATCTACCCAATGTTTGTTCTTGAAGGCAACAATCGCACCGAAAAAGTGGCGTCGATGCCGGGTGTTGAACGCTATTCAATCGACTTATTACTCAAAGAAGCCGCTGAATTAGTCGAACTTGGCATTCCTTTGATTGCCCTGTTCCCAGTTACACCTGCGGAAAAGAAAACCCTCATGGCTGAAGAAGCTTA
Organism: Shewanella sp. 4_MG-2023; assembly: GCF_030548015.1. Classification (NCBI taxonomy): domain Bacteria; kingdom Pseudomonadati; phylum Pseudomonadota; class Gammaproteobacteria; order Alteromonadales; family Shewanellaceae; genus Shewanella; species Shewanella sp. 4_MG-2023. The sequence goes on along the minus strand of NZ_JAUORL010000021.1, from coordinate 54,626 downwards.
CAATTGTGACGGTTTAGTACAGCGCGCCGTACGTGAGTTAAAACAAGCTTTTCCTGAGCTTGGGATTATGACAGATGTGGCACTTGACCCCTTCACCACCCATGGTCAAGACGGCATTATTGATGACACAGGTTACATCCTTAACGACATCACCACTGAGATCTTAGTCAAACAAGCCTTATCACACGCTGAAGCCGGCGCTGACATTGTCGCTCCTTCAGACATGATGGATGGCCGAATTGGCGCTATTCGTGAAGCATTAGAAGCTGCAGGCCACGTTAACACCCAAATTATGGCATATTCAGCCAAATACTCTTCTAGTTACTACGGCCCTTTCCGTGACGCTGTCGGCTCAGCAGGTAACCTTAAAGGTGGCAACAAGCATAGCTACCAAATGGATCCAGCCAATAGCGATGAAGCCTTACATGAAGTCGCATTAGATATTCAAGAAGGTGCAGACATGGTAATGGTAAAGCCTGGCATGCCATACCTTGATATCGTTCGCCGCGTAAAAACCGAACTAGCAGTGCCGACTTTTGCATACCAAGTGAGTGGCGAATATGCCATGCACATGGCAGCAATTCAAAATGGTTGGTTAGCTGAAAAAGCCATTGTAATGGAATCATTACTTTGTTTTAAACGCGCAGGCGCTGATGGCATATTAACTTATTTTGCAAAAAGTGCCGCTCAATGGCTAAAAGAAGATAAGTAAATAAAAGATTTTATTTATACAAGATGAATAACAAACAGGAGACCTATTGGTCTCCTTTTTTATTGCGCATTTTGCAGGCTAAATGATTCAAATTGATTACAAAGGCGACTAAAACACCCCCCAATAGTGACATTCATCGCCGTAGCAATAAACATTAACTCTTGCTAATGCACTATGAGCCAGTGCAAAGTTATCTTTGAATTTTACTTATATTAGTGATCTAGCTAACAGCTAGCTAATATTCAACTTCACTAACCTAAGGTTAAATGATTGAATTGTTTTATTGTTCTTTCTTGAGGCCTTATCATGCATAACACTGTTAAAACATTATTAGCTACAACCGCAATTTTCTTTGGCAGCCATTTGGTTGCTGGCTCAGCCATGGCTGGCAGTGGTTGTTCATTCGATGAAGAGCAAACAGGCTTCATGGCAACATGCAGCGAGGAGAAACAAGAAGTGATTATTACCGGACTTGTTGATATTTCAACACTTGAAAAAGACTTACCAGGTTACGCTGCAGAGTATGAGCAGTATAAAATTGATGCTGCCGCATTAACTGAATTAAAAGCGGTAACTACCCCAACAAATATCGTGGTAATTATTGGTACTTGGTGCCCTGATTGCCATCGTGAAACGCCACGTTTCATGCGCCTTATCGAAGAAGCGGCCAATCCGAATATTACCGTGACTTACATAGGTATTGATCGCAGCAAAGTTGATCCAGAAGGCCTAGCGGCAGCATATGAATTCACCCGAATCCCGACCTTTATCATTCAGCAACAAGATGAAGAAATTGGCCGAATCGTTGAACGTCCAACAGTGTCGCTGGAACAAGATTTAGTCAACATTCTGAAATAGTCTGTTTTGAAAGCCTCTTGAGTTTTTTCAGGCAAATAAAAACGGGATCAAATGATCCCGTTTTTTGTATTCGATTTTTATTACAAGGTCATTAAAGCATTAAGCCATTCTTGCAGCCAACATGCTTAGCACTCCTTCACGCAGCGCACCACCCGATAAATTAAGCGACTCAATATCAAGTAACTCAAATAAGGCGATTAAAATCGCAATCCCTGAGGCAAATGTCGGTGCTTTTTCAGCAGATAAGCCTTGAATATGATGCAGTGACTCATTTTGCTGTGCCAACACTTCGTCTCTAAAACGATGCAGCACTTTCAAAGTGATGATCTCAGACAGCTCGCGATGATGAAGTACTGACACCACAGACTGTACAGCCCCTGATGCGCCCACAACGCCTTGCCAACCCAATTGTGTCAGTTGTTGCAAGCAAGGCTTCAGCGCCATCAGTACCGCAGCTTTAGCTTGCTCAAAATCAGCCATTAGATAAGGCGTTTGCTTAAAAAACTGTTGATTAAAGCGCACACAGCCAAAGTCTAAACTGGTTTTAAACAGCACTTGATTACCATTTCCGATAATAAACTCAGTACTGGCGCCGCCAATATCAATCACCAAGCGTTGGCCGCCACCTTCTGTAGTGGCCGCCATACCTTGGTAAATTAATTCAGCTTCTCGCAAACCACTAATGACTTCAATCGGATGACCTAAAATCGGTAATGCCCGTTGGTGAAACTCATCAGCATTGCTGATCACACGTAAAGTTGCGGTGGCAAATACCGCCACATGCTCAGCTGCGACTTGATGTTTATCAAGCATCTCAGCAAACATTTGCAAACAATCTAGCCCGCGCTGTAATACGGCTTCATCAAGACGGTTATCAGCCCCAATACCTTCAGCCAAACGTACTTTACGTTTGTATTTTGCAATAATAGTGGGTTGGCCGTTCAGGGTGTGAGCGACCAACATATTAAAACTATTTGAGCCGAGTGTTATCGCGGCATATGCAGGCATTGCAGCTGTCACTGTCATTTACGAATGTCTACGTGCCCTTTGAGGTGGACGTCCACCACTGCGATGCGCACCACTTCTCGCACCATCACGCGTACGTGTTGTTGGGTGCTTACGATGGATACGAACCGGTGGAGGTAAATCGTCTAGCAAAGCTTCACGATCATAATTAGTGACTGGTATTGAGTGCTTAATATACGTCTCAATGGCCGGTAAATTCAGTGCGTACTCTTCACAAGCAAAACTCACTGACACACCTTTTTGTCCCGCACGACCTGTACGACCAATACGGTGAACGTAATCTTCACAATCATCTGGTAAATCATAGTTATAAACATGAGATACATCAGAAATATGTAAGCCACGCGCCGCCACATCAGTTGCAACTAACACATCAAGCGCGCCTGAAGTAAATTGCTCTAAAATGCGAATACGTTTTTTCTGCGGTACATCACCGGTTAATAACCCCACTCGATGGCCGTCGCCTTCTAACCATGACCACACCTTTTCACAGCTGTGTTTGGTGTTTGAAAATACGATAGCCTTTTCTGGCCAATCTTCTTCCATTAATGTCAGAAGCAAACGCATTTTATCTTCAGTCGAAGGGTAGAAAATTTCTTCTTTGATGTTCTTTGAGGTTTTTTCGCCAGGTGAGACTTCAACTTTTTCTGGATCATTCATATGATCGTAAGCTAATTCCTGAACCTTCATTGATAACGTCGCTGAAAACAACATATTTAAGCGTGACTTAGCATCAGGCATACGCCTAAACAAGAAACGAATATCTTTAATAAAACCTAAATCGAACATGCGATCAGCTTCATCAAGCACAACGGCTTGAATTGCATTTAAACTGATCACACCTTGGCGTACGTAATCGATAATACGACCCGTAGTACCAATTAAAATATCAACACCAGCATCAAGCACTTGGCGTTGAACATCATAACTCTCACCGCCATAAACAATACCGACTTTTAAACCCGTATGTCGTGCAAGCAATTTAGCATCTTTGGCAATCTGAATCGCAAGTTCGCGAGTCGGTGCCATGATGATAGCTCTAGGCTGATTAATTTGACGACCTTCTGGCTCAGCAACTGAGAGAAGGTGGTGAAAAGTGGCCACTAAAAAGGCCATTGTCTTGCCAGTTCCTGTTTGTGCCTGGCCAGCAATATCTTTTTGTTGTAATAAAATGGGAAGAGATAACGCCTGAATTGGCGTACAAAATTCAAAGCCATTTTCGTTCAAAGCCTGTATAACCTCTGACTTCAGAGGGAAGTCGGCGAATCTTTGTGTTGATAAATGTGTTTCGCTCATAGCGCAAGCATACCCGTTAGTGTTGCAAAAAAAGACTCGATCGTTTCAAATAGCTACATTAATAGAACGGTCACTTGAAAAGCTATTTAACCGTCCCAATATACATGGTAAGCCATTAATAAACTAGCAATGGTGCCAAATCTGGAGATCTACATGAGCGATAAAATTGTATACCTAAGCGATGACAGCTTCGAAAACGACGTCATTAACTCAGAATTACCAGTACTGGTAGACTTCTGGGCAGAGTGGTGTGGTCCTTGTAAAATGATTGCCCCAATCCTAGACGACGTGGCTGAAGAGTACGCGGGTAAGCTAACTGTAGCTAAATTAAACGTTGACCAAAATAATGTTTCACCTGCTAAGTACGGTGTACGTGGCATTCCAACATTATTAATGTTTAAAGGCGGCGAGTTAGTTGCTACTAAAGTGGGTGCTTTATCAAAAACTCAACTTAAAGAGTTTATTGACGCACAAGCTTAATCAAGTCTATTTATAAAATCGCGGCACTATTGATTAATGACATAACCTGCTAACCCCGTTAGCAGGTTATTGCTAAAAAAAACGCTATTTTAGTGTAATGAACAACAATCAATTTTAATAATGTTGCGTGTTTTACGTTTGAAAAGTGACAATCGGCACAATATATGAACAATTTGTGCCGTTTTTTCGCTAAAATTCTGGACGCACTGCCCATATAGTGCTAATTTATTCATCAGATTTTTCAACCAAACCCCTACTCGCTTATCAATCGACTATTTCAATTTCGTAAGACCCAAAGAAAGATTGATTGCAGTAAGCATCGTCGCGTAATACAAGACCCCCAACATGAATTTAACTGAATTAAAAGACACGTCTATATCAGATCTGGTTTCACTAGCAGATAGCATGAAATTAGAGAACATGGCCCGTGCCCGTAAACAGGACATCATCTTCTCTATTCTGAAATCCCACGCCAAAAGCGGTGAAGACATTTTTGGTGGCGGTGTGCTTGAAATCCTCCAAGATGGTTTCGGCTTTTTAAGAAGCTCAGATGGTTCATATTTAGCAGGCCCTGATGACATTTATGTCTCTCCTAGCCAAATCAGACGCTTCAATATGCGTACCGGTGATACCATCTTTGGTAAAATCCGCCCACCGAAAGATGGTGAACGCTATTTTGCACTCTTAAAAGTTAACGAAGTTAACTTCGATAAGCCTGAAAATTCTCGCACAAAAATCCTCTTTGAAAACCTTACCCCACTGCATGCAGAAGAACGTATGCGTATGGAACGTGGTAATGGTTCAACAGAAGACATCACCTCACGTATTTTGGATCTATGTTCTCCAATTGGTAAAGGTCAGCGTGGTTTGATTGTGGCTCCGCCTAAAGCGGGTAAAACCTTATTGCTACAAAACATGGCGCAAAGCATTACCTATAACAACCCAGAAGTGGTGTTAATGGTATTACTTATCGATGAACGTCCTGAAGAAGTAACCGAAATGCAGCGCATGGTAAAAGGTGAAGTTATTGCTTCTACCTTTGATGAGCCAGCAAGTCGTCACGTTCAAGTTGCTGAAATGGTTATTGAAAAAGCCAAGCGCTTAGTTGAACACAAAAAAGACGTGGTTATCTTATTAGATTCAATCACTCGTCTTGCCCGTGCATACAACACAGTAATCCCATCATCAGGTAAAGTGCTTACTGGTGGTGTTGATGCAAACGCATTACATCGTCCAAAACGTTTCTTCGGTGCTGCACGTAACATCGAACATGGCGGCAGCTTAACCATTATCGCAACAGCGCTTGTGGATACTGGCTCTAAAATGGATGAAGTTATTTACGAAGAATTTAAAGGTACTGGTAACCAAGAGTTACACCTTTCTCGTAAAGCAGCTGAAAAACGCGTTTTCCCTGCAATCGACTTTAACCGCTCTGGTACTCGTCGTGAAGAGAAACTAACCACGCCTGATGAGCTACAGAAGATGTGGATTTTACGTAAAATCCTTAATCCTATGGATGAAGTTACCGGCATGGAATTCCTTATCGATAAATTGGCAATGACCAAAACTAACGATGAGTTCTTCACTGCAATGAAACGCGCTAAGAGTTAATTCTCTTTATCGTTTCAGTACAGTAAACTGAATACAAAAATGCCGCTAACTGAGTTAGCGGCATTTTTATTTGTAAATTTAACCCTTATAACGCCTGAGTTAACAGCTCACAATAGTTTGCGCCATTTTACGGCGTAAATAGGCAATTTGCTGCATGTGCGGTAAATCTTTCGGGCAGGCATCTTGACAACCCAGTAAGGTCATACAGCCAAATACGCCATCTTGATTACCTATCACATGATAGAAATCTTCTGCGCTGCGAATATCACGGCTATCCATTTCAAAGCGGGCGATTTTCATCATCCCCACAGCGCCAACAAAACTGTCTTTCATTTGCTTAGTGGCACATGCAGACACACAAACACCACATTCAACGCAGCGTTCAAGCTCATATAACTTAGCCGCCTCAGCAGGGTCCATTGGCGTTTCTAAGCGATGAATATCAATATCGTTGGCATCAGGTTGCAACCATAACTGCAGTCGCTCAGCTAGCTCGCGCATGAATTTACCCGTGTTCACTGACAAGTCACCAATTAACTCAAAACCCGGTAACGGCATTAGGGTAATGTTACCGTCAGGGAAATTAGCGGTTAAGGTTCTACAAGCCAATGTAGGTTTGCCATTAATCACCATAGCGCAACTGCCACAGATCCCTGCGCGGCAGACAAAATCAAACTGCAGTGAAGGATCTTGTTGCTCACGCAGCATATTAAGCGCAATAAATACTGTCATTCCAGGCGCTTCAGTGAGCTCATATGTGACCATTTTAGGTTTATCGCTTGGATCTTGTGGATCGTAACGAAAGATATTAAAACTGATAGTTCGTGGGCTGGTCATTAGCTCTTTTCTCCTGACGCCAAAAAGGTGTCACTTAATCTTTCATTACGCGGACGCAAGCTTTCTGGTAAATCAAATGGCATAACGGCTGCTTGTTTTTCAACGCGGTCTGCATCGTCACCCAGCTCAGCGAGGATTTTTTCAATTTCAACTTCACGGGCAGCTGTATCAGGATGCGCAATGGCATTGTCGTTACCATAACCACGATAACCTGGCGGCAACTCCATCTTCATCACATCAAGTTGCTCGTAAGTTAGCTTGGGCTCAAGGGCGTTTTCGTCTGGCCAAGTTGATAAAGTGCGGTTGAGCCATTCTTTATCATTACGTTGCGGGTAATCTTCACGAGCATGGGCACCGCGGCTTTCTGTACGGGCATTGGCGCCGCACGCAACCGTTAAGGCAACCCGCAGCATACGCGGCACACGTAACGCTTCCACCAGCTCAGGGTTCCCATGACGTTTTTTACATTTAAGGCCAATACTTTTACTGCGAACCAGTAATTCTTTTAATTCAGCAATGGCTTTTTCAAGCTCAGGACCATTGCGAAAAATACCTACGTAATCCATCATGATGCGCTGCATTTCCAGTTTGATATCAAACACATTTTCAGTGCCCTTACCGACTAACAAGCCGTTGATTTCTTGCTGCATCTTAGCCATGCTGGCTTCAATTTCGGCTGTATTGATTTCAAGGGTGTTCTTTTCACAAAAATCAGCCACGTACTTACCGATGATCATACCGCCAACTACAGTTTCAGCCAGAGAATTTCCACCTAAACGGTTAAAACCATGCATATCCCAACACGCAGCCTCACCCACGCTAAATAAGCCTGCTAATTGCGGGCTTTCACCGGTAGCATTAGTACGAATACCGCCCATTGAGTAATGCTGAGTCGGACGCACTGGGATCCAGTCTTTGGCAGGATCTATGCCCAAGAAATTTTCACAAATCTCTTTCACTTCTCTAAGGTTGGTTTCAACGTGTTTGCGCCCAAGCAAAGTGATATCAAGCCATAAATGCGGCCCATAAGGGCTATCAACGCCTTTATCTTTACGCATATGTTCAGTCATGCGCCGTGAGACCACATCTCGAGAGGCGAGCTCTTTCTTTTCAGGCTCATAATCTGGCATGAAACGATGACCGTCTTTATCTCGCAGTAAGCCGCCATCACCTCGGCAACCTTCCGTGGTTAAGATCCCCACTGGTACAATCGCTGTTGGGTGAAATTGCACCGCTTCCATATTGCCTAATGTGGCAACGCCAGTATCTAACGCCAATGCTTGGCCAATGCCTTCACAGATAATGGCATTGGTAGAGACTTCATAAATACGGCCATAGCCGCCTGTTGCAATCGTCGTTGATTTACCAATATAGGCACGTAATTCACCCGTAATGAGACAACGGGCAATGACGCCGTGACAACGTTTGCCATCATGAATAAGCGATAATGCTTCAATGCGTTCATGGACAGGAATATCCATTTCAATGGCTTTGTTGTCAACGGCATACAGTAGTGAGTGGCCGGTGCCGTCGGCGGTATAGCAAGTACGCCATTTTTTAGTCCCGCCAAAGTCACGGGCATTAATTAATCCGTGGGCTTGCTCGGCTTCAGTAATGGTGACCTTTTCGGCGTTCACCACCACTTCACGATCGCCAGCACTAATACGTGACCAAGGCACGCCCCAATTAGCAAGTTCTCGCACCGCTTTAGGTGCGCAATGGGCAAACATGCGCGCCACATCTTGATCGCAGCCCCAGTCAGAGCCTTTTACTGTGTCTTGAAAGTGGACGTCTTCATCGTCACCCATGCCTTTAACTGTATTACCAAGGCTGGCTTGCATACCGCCTTGGGCTGCAGCAGAATGGGAACGTTTGGCAGGTATTAATGACAGCACCACGGTATCTAAACCACGCTCTTTGGAGGCGATTGCCACACGTAAACCAGCAAGACCGGCGCCGACAACTAATGAATCTGTATAAATAATTTTCACTGGCATTCCTTTAATACGGTATTAGGCTTTGTATTTCTAAGCGATAAACTCAATGGTGCATGACTGTGCACAGTCACTGTGTCTTTAACTCGGTACAAAAGGCGTTACGGGTAACTCCAACGATTGCCCAATAAAGATGTAGGTCAATAAACTTGCGATACCAATAATCATTAAGTAAACCACCATTATTTTGGCAAGCTTAAGCGCCGCCATACGCTTTGTGGTCACGCCCCACTTTACCGCTAGGCGATAGAGACCAAACATGGCATGCAATACCACAGCAGGTAATAGCAAGACATACAGCATCCACACATCTTGGTGGTAAACACGCTCAGCCGATAAATGCGGGCCGATTTCAGGATTGGTGATCATGTCAAACAAGTGAACGGGGGCGAGAAAGAACAGTAAAAAACCCGTAATTAACTGCCAAAACCAAATTTTAGTATCTTGGTGAGGCATAATGGTCATTTGACTTCTAAGTGCCCGCCATTGCTTTATTTGTGCAGGAAAGCGACGTAAGGCAAATACAGCGTGGATTAATAAGACTATCAGCATAAATGCCGAAATGAATTTAGTCAGAACAGGAAAGCCATGGCCAGTTTCACTGAACATGCCCCCTTCTAAGAAGTGGCCTACATGATAAAAGGCTTCTTTACTGATCAAAATACTCGACTCAAAATGCAGATGCATAATGATGAATATGCCAAGTAACAGGCCAGTTGCACTTTGAAGCATATCGGCCCGAGCGGCCCATACAGGATGAGAGAATCCGCTGGTCTTTTTTGCTGCAGAGGTTAGCGCTTCAAGAGCGGGTTGATCAGCCATAAATTTGCACGTCCTGTAAATTCAATATGACTTATGACCATATCAAGTTCACAAACGGTAGCAATAACCAAAAACCAGCAAGTGACCCAGATCACCAACCGCAAGGCAAGAGTCAGATGCAGATCACACCAACGCGAATCGTGAGATGTTAGCAAGCCACTGCGCTTTGAGATAAAGATTTGAACTTGATATCAAACCCTCTAAACATAAGACTAAATAGCCACAGCTTGTTGTAATTGCAGGCAATGTTGCCGCAGTTTATCACGCATTAACAACATGGCAGGGCTGACATGCTGTCGCCCTGCACAAATGAGATTCAACGGCATCGCCTCACTGGTAAATCCAGGCAATATCTGTTGCAGTCGACCGCTATTTAAATCATCTACAACATCTAAAGCCGATTTAAATACAATGCCTTGGCCTGATACTGCCCACCGACGAGTGACATCAGCATCATTGCTACTTCGATCACCACTCACCCGTATTTTAAAGCTCTGCTGCTCGTTAATTAACGTCCACAAATCATAATTACGTTCATCAACCTTATAAATTAAACAATTGTGCTGCGCTAATTCAGCTGGGCTTTTAGGTTCGCCATGATGCTGAATATAAGCAGAAGAGGCACATAACACCCGTTGAGTATGACAAATATTAAACGCCACTTGGCTTGAATCAGGCGGTATGCCATAACGTAACGCCATATCAATTTTATCGTGCTGAAAATGGCTAAGGCTATCGCCTATATGCAGTTGAATGGTTAAATCTGGATACTGCAGTAGAAAACTGTCTAACCAAGGTAAGAATACATTCCGGCCAAAGTCAGAAGAGACTGAGATATTGAGCTGACCTGAGATTTTACCTTTTTCGGTTAACAAGGCTTGCTGGCCTAATTGCAATTGCGCCAGCGCCTCGCGACAATGGATCAGATAATGCTCACCTTCGGCGGTCAGACGCAAACTACGAGTGGTGCGAATAAACAGTACGCTATTTAACTGTTTCTCTAATCGTTTTAATGCTGCACTTGCCGCAGCAGCTGAAATATCTAGCTCAACTGCAGCAGCGCCAATACTGCCGCAATCAGCCACTCGCACAAACAGGTGTAAATCATTTATCTGCATTGTCTGGACCTTAATCTCACATCTTAATCATTCATTACTAAAATAATTTTGATAACGATACAAATATTACCCTCTAAATCATCATAGTCAATTTGACTCAAATACACTCATCGCGGTGAAATAGTCCCACAATCAGTCCACTTCTGAAGTGTAAAAACCAATGTTTCACAACAAATATCAGCCGCTAAATAGTTATCATTTGGCGCGTTTTTGCTTTTTGGCCGATAAACCCAAAGGAATATCTGCCACCTCGTTATGGCATCAGCTATAATAGCCGCCAATTCATGTTTAATTTTATTATCAGTTAGGAAAATCCCATGCCTTGGATCCAATTACGAATTCACACTCATCGCGATCATGCAGACATGCTAGGCGACTTATTGATGGATCAAGGTTCTGTGTCTATCACCTACGAAGACGGCCAAGATGAGCCAATTTTCGAGCCTAAACTAGGTGAAACACCTTTATGGCAAGACACCATATTAATGGCCTTATTTGATGCTGGCACTGATTTAGCACCGACCATAGAGTTATTAGAGTCAGTTCCCTGCTTAGGTAAAGGCTTTAACCATAAAATTGAACAAGTAGAAGATAAAGACTGGGTTCGTGAATGGATGGACAGCTTCCACCCCATCAAATTTGGTCAGCGTTTATGGATTTGCCCAAGCTGGCGTGACATCCCTGAACCAGACGCAGTAAATGTTATTCTTGATCCAGGTTTAGCCTTCGGTACTGGTACTCACCCAACCACCGCATTATGTTTAGAGTGGTTAGACAGCTTAGATTTGTCAGATAAAGAAGTTATCGACTTTGGTTGTGGCTCAGGCATCTTAGCCATTGCTGCATTAAAGCTTGGCGCGAAGAAGGTCACCGGGGTTGATATTGACTATCAAGCCATTGATGCATCGACAGCCAATGCCGAGCGCAACGGTGTTGTCGAGCAGTTGTCACTGTATTTACCCGAAAACCAACCAGAAAATTTACAGGCTGATATCTTAGTCGCTAACATCTTAGCCGGCCCACTGCGCGAGCTTGCCCCATTGATTGCAGAGAAAGTCAAAACAGGTGGTAAGTTAGCCCTTTCAGGCTTACTACAAGAGCAAGCAGAAGAAGTATCACAATTCTACAGCCAATGGTTCATCATGGATGAAGCGGCTCACAAAGAAGACTGGAGCCGCTTGACAGGCACCCGCAAATAACGGTAAAGGCAGCACACCCCTTATGACAGCTAGTTTTACGCCAAAAGGGGCGCTGACGACTCCACAACTAAAAGTCAAGCAAAAAAGTTATCTTTAGTTCATTTATTGACCTTTTCAGGACGGTAAAAAAGGGCTAATATAGCGCCCCTTTGACGAGCATGGTGAATAACTCAATGCAAATTGGCCCCTATCAACTGAAAAATCAGCTGATCGTGGCACCAATGGCAGGTGTCACCGATCGCGCTTTTCGAAATCTTTGTTTACGTTATGGCGCAGGCCTAGCGGTTTCAGAGATGCTTTCATCTAATCCCGAAGTTTGGGATACCGATAAAAGCCGCCAGCGCATGATGCATTCTGGTGAAGAAGGTATTCGTTCAGTACAAATTGCAGGTGCAGATCCTGATTTAATGGCTGCGGCCGCCCAGTTCAACGTTGAACAAGGCGCTCACATCATTGACATCAATATGGGCTGCCCTGCCAAAAAAGTGAATAAGAAGCTTGCTGGATCAGCATTAATGCAAGATCCCCAGCTAGTAAAAGCGATTTTACAGGCTGTTGTTAGTGCAGTTGATGTACCGGTAACGCTAAAGATTCGCACAGGCTGGCAACCTGAACACCGTAATGGTGTTGAAATTGCTCATATTGCCGAAGATTGTGGCATTGCCTCCTTAGCCGTTCACGGCCGCACTAGGCAGTGTATGTATAAAGGCTTTGCCGAATACGACACGATTAAAGCAATAAAACAAAATGTCTCAATCCCTGTTGTTGCCAATGGAGATATCGACAGTCCAGAAAAAGCTAAGTTCGTCTTAGACTACACTGGCGCCGATGCTGTAATGGTAGGACGAGGAGCCCAAGGCAGACCGTGGATTTTTAGAGAAATTCACCACTACTTGGAAACAGGTAACAAATTACCGCCAGTTGAGGCAAGCGAGCAACGAGAAATCATGCTCGAACACCTTAACGCTTTGTACGAATTGTACGGCGAGTACAAAGGTGTCCGATTTGCTAGAAAGCACATGGGATGGTACCTAAACCAAGAAGAGCAGCGTCAATTTCGTGCTGACTTCAATAGGCTTGAAACCGCTGAACAGCAATATTCCCTTGTGGAATGTTACTTTGATGAATTAGTTAATTTTTAATATAAAGAGCAGAATAGAATGTTTGATCAGACAACTAACACAGAAGTTCACCAGCTAACCGTAGGTAAGATTGAAACCGCTAACGGTACAATCAAGCCACAATTATTACGTGACGCAGTTAAGCGCGCAGTAACAAACTTCTTCTCTCAGTTAGACGGTCAAGAAGCGTCTGAAGTATATGAAATGGTATTAAGTGAAGTTGAAGCACCTTTACTAGACATCATCATGCAACACACACGTGGCAACCAAACACGTGCAGCGAACATGCTAGGTATTAACCGTGGCACTTTACGCAAAAAATTAAAAAAATACGGCATGAACTAGAGTTAAACCTCTAAGCTGTTGTATAAAAACGGGTTAACTAGAAATAGTTAGCCCGTTTTACATTTTGAACCCACAGTTAAACCCACATTTAATATATTACCCTTCATTTCGTTAGCGGAAAATAACGATTTAAATGACTTCTTTGAAAGTAAATGAACATGTTGTATTGGCCGTTCCTGTCACCCCATTGTATTCATGTGCAGCCACAGTAACCTCATTCCATAAAACTGGCTTATAGTTTTTAGCTACAGTATTCAGCACGTCACTGCACTCTTGATAATCTTTTTGAGTATCTGGTAGAAACCTGTGCACACTGCGAAACGCAACGACAAATAAACCTTGTTCGGTTTGCTTAGAGCTATACTCAGCATTCCCTTCATAGGTAATCGCCCCTACATGATTAACCATTTTTAAAGTTGGCGCTGCACAACCGCTTAGAAGCAATATAGAAAAAATAACTAAAATTCGACTCATAGCTCAATTCCCTTACAGATAACAAAATCGATATCTTCTGGTTTAGCCTTTACCGTCCATTCAGGTGTTACTTTTAAAGCTAAGTGATTTGTTGATGCCACAATTTCAGGGTCGCTATCCTTAATCATTTTGTAGTATGTGCATTCAACAGAGTAACCTCTGTTTATGTTTTTCGGTATTAACACTGTGATTCTAGAATGGCGTGAGTTTGCATAATGAGGCTCTTTATCCATTATTTTGACTGACTCTATTACAAACTCTTCCGATTGAGCTGATAAGCTAACAAGAAAAATAAATGCCAACCCTATAAACCTTTTCATTTTAATCCCTTAATCTAGGCTTTTGACTTAACCCCTATAGTTACTTTTAACACCTTTTCATTGCTCAATACCAATAATTTATGTAGATCCAACCTCCCGCATTAGCTTTGTAATTCTAACGTTCAACTTCGAAAATCGCTTTTCCACCAATTCAAGGTAACGATCTTCAAGCTGGTTTAATTTAACAACATCATCAATGAATTGCTTATACCTTACTAGCCTTGGTTTCCCGTAAGCATACGACCTTTCAAAAGTATCCATTGAAGCGTTAGCCCCCCAAATTAAGCGCCTAAGCTTTCTAATCCGTTTCCTTAATCTTTCCTCAGTAGTCATCGACTGCACGCTGTAATGAAGGTTTAAACACTTCCTACAAGCCCAACCATTTGATGCACCGTATAGATAAAGCCTTTTGGACTCACAGCATGGACAAAGGAATATCAAACGGGGGTATTTAGTGTTGTCCCATACCAAAGGCACTGGGAAATTTTCATTACCTTCTGATTCAAACCATAGGACTGTCAGTAACTCACTATGAGATTTAATGGTAAATTCTTGGGGATATTTATCGGGGCTATCTAGCTTGAACCTCTTGCTATGCTCTTTAATGAATGGCTTGAATGACTTAGCTTCTATGCGCTGTTTACTGTCAATATATCGTCTTGTTCTGTGCCCAGTGAAGCAACCAATCATACGAAAAACCTTTTCTAATGAACCATTAAAGCTGTTTATACGTAGTTGTCGAGCAACTAATCTTGCCGTTCTTATTTTGGTTCTGAACCACTATTGATCTAATAAGCCCAATGAGAACACGAAAAAAATCACCGATAGCCCATACTCCTGCAATATAAATATACCAATCCATTAAGCCGCCTTAATTCTACTTGAACCATAATCCTTAGTTTGGTCGGGTCTGTAACCCTTCCCCCTAGATTTAGCTAAATAACTCATTCGCTTTGCAGCTTCCTGCACTGACTGTTTATCACCTCGCTTTACTAAGTAAAATGGGTTCTTTGGTATGTGCGGGTGAATGCCTGTTAACCTCTCCCAAACCCCCACCGCAGCATCAGTAACCACGTTCGAATGAGGAATCCGATTAGCGTCTACCATCAATACAAAGTGGTAGTGTTGATTCTTAGCTTTCTCATGCTCCCTAACCCACAAGTGACCGATTAATAGCTCAGGATAGCGCCGCCTTAACTTCCTCTTGAAGCGCCTTATAAACACCTCTATTTGGCTGTTATTCGTTGAAAAGCCAGATGGGTGACAATCCATCCGAATAACAAAAATTCTATCGGTATGAGTTAAAAGGCTTTCAATCTGCCCCAACCCAGCCAACATGATTTTCCGATGCCAACCTAACGACCCGCTCAAAATCTCAATCACATAATCACCATGCTTCAACGTGAGCTTTTTGGTTGAATAAGCCATTAAAGCACCATCATTAAAAAGTAGGTGCTATATAGATAATATTTAAACGGGTCGGAAACCTGCAAATGGCAACCCGCTACCCACCAGCAATATAGGAATGTCTTATTTTTGGAGGGGTCGGAAACCTTCAAATTCTTAGGCGCTAGGTTAACGCTTGAATGAATGCTCATTGTTAAGCTATCCTTGGATGATGGTTAACGGTCGCTCCGCCAAGATTGAGCCGCTAACCATGTTCTAATGAAAGGGGTTTGAACTTATTGTTTAGGCTCCTTTTGCCTTTCTGGGTCATCGTTGGCCGTTAGCTCGTTTAGCACTTCGTAGACCATGCTTAATATTCGGCTCTTTGATGCCTCGTTTCTTCCAGATATCTCATGCAGCTTCTTCTTAACTTTTACATGCTCTTGCGCGTAGTATTTACTTCTTTGCTTTTTCTCCTGAATCTTACGCCCACACCCATCAAAATATCCTTGTATCTCTTCTGGCATAACCCTATATATGCGCCCTTTTCTAGCATCTGGGACTGGAACCCATAACGGCTCGTATCTAACAACATCAATCAAACGGCTTCCTCCATAACCATACTGATCTGATATCTCCTTTTCAGTGAACTCCTCACCGTTAAGCAGTCGCGTTAATAGGCACTTTGCAGCGGCCAGCTTTTTAGGGGTAATACTCTTTTTCATCTGTAATCCTTTTTATGTTGGCGGGTTAGTTTTAATAGATTGTTTAAGAGAATTGACCTTGCTCGAACGCTTCTACTTGCTCAATTGTCCAGCCAAGTAAAACCCCATTAATACGAGTAGGTGCAGGAAAGCGTTTATCGACTTTCCACCATCGCCAGATAGATTTACTTGAACGGTTATAGCGGGTTTCTAGATCACTGTAAGAGAGATATTTAGTCATGTTAGTTACCTTGTTTGAGAAGACAACCAACATACTAAGGAGATTTAAGATAATAATTTAGGGAATAAATTGCGGTAGTTTTGTCGGGTTAATGACGACTTGATTTATTAAACCTTTCTGCTATTTCTGGGAATTGCTTAATAAATTTTTCTTGGTCTGCCGCTGACCATTCAGGAGTTGTTTTTTTAAGGTTATTGATAAATGTTTTTGAAACAAGTTGAGGGTGCCTCTTTTCTAACGTGCTAGCCTCGAAAGATTCCATTGTAGGGAATTTAGCAAGTAACAGTGTTGCTGCCATTTTACTTGCTTTGTGCTTAGTTATGCCACAATAAGTGTTCAATAACGTAATCCAATGCATAGCCTGATTAAGAGCTAATTCAGTCATTGCATTACGCATACTCTTTCCTGATTCAGAAGGTTTATAATCACCATTCAGCCTCCCCCAAGCTACTTTTGCCAATTCTTTCGTAATCATCGGCGGTATTGCTACCCCATCAGTGGACAGTAGAACAATAGCTAGGTCTAAGTAACTAGGATCATTATTTACTCTCCATTCGCGAAGCCTGTCCATCACATTATTAACAATTTGGGATGAGGAGCCAACCGCATATAGTTCAGCCCTAAACTCATCAAACTCACAGTAATAATTATCGTCATCATCAAAATAACTTTCGAAGGGAAATTTACTCATTACCAGCACTCATCACTATTACATTGTTAGCTTCTTCATTAGCGAGCAGGTTTCGCCATGTATCCAAAGCAATGGATTTATCTCTTAATCTGTCAGCATGAACGTAGTGGCTCATAGATCCCTGCAATGAGTGACCTAACAAGCTTTCTACTGTTAGCGGGTTTACTCCATTTTCATTTAACACAGTTGCAAGTGTTCTCCTTAAATCGTGCCAGTTCCATTTTTCATGACCTAATTTTTGGGCTAGTGTTGGCGCAAAACTACTGACGGCTGGAGACTGTTTTAGTTCTCCCAGTATATATTCACAATTGCTATCGATAGCCCGTTGCTTTAGCTCTGTTATTAACGGTATTAGATGCTTGGGTATTGGTCTTAGGATCTCAGCGTTTAGCCCTTTACTGTCGAGCTTTTTTTTATTCTTATTGTGTTCTTCTGGCACTGTCCAGAGGCGCTTATCAAGATCCCATTCATCTATTTTTGATAATCTAACTTCTTGAGTTCTCGCACCAGTAGCAAGAAGTATTGCGGCAATATTTGCATAATATTTATGGGGGGATAACGAATCTACCCATTGAATTAATTCGGATAACTCGTCAAAGTTTAACACTCGTTTCTTAGCCTTTTGGACACTTCCAGCATCTGCCATTGAAAGATCATCCAAAGCATTGCTAACCGCATACTTCCTCACTCGACAAAACTTTAGCGCCTGTTTAGCCGCTTGGAAAGCATAACCAGAACCCACAGGGTAAACGGCTTTATACTTATCAAATACCGCTATCCAGTTGCTAGTACCACAATCTGCAAGAGGCAGTTCTCCGATTTTTGGGTAAATCCATTTATTAAACTGAGATTGAACCTTAGACCAATTAACTCTGTTCTTTTTGGCGTGGTTATCTATCCAGTGCTCTAAAGCATCCTTCACAGTCACAGGTTTTGCGTTACCACTCTTGATAAGCTTAGTCCTAACAGAAGGGTTATAGCCGTCATTAAGCCATGCCTTGCACTCGGCTGCCTTACTTCTAGCAACCGACAACGCCATTCCTTGTGGCTTGCCAGTATATTCACCAAGTGTAAGGGTTTGTTGCTTACCATCAAATCGGAACCTAAACACAAATGAAACCTTACCAGATGGACGACATAAGGCTATCAACCCGTCTCTATCGGCTAGTTTCTTAGGTGTCCTACCTTCGAACCCTTTTAACATTT
The DNA here is from genome assembly GCF_030548015.1 of Shewanella sp. 4_MG-2023. NCBI lineage: Bacteria > Pseudomonadati > Pseudomonadota > Gammaproteobacteria > Alteromonadales > Shewanellaceae > Shewanella > Shewanella sp. 4_MG-2023. The sequence continues at coordinate 36,185 of NZ_JAUORL010000021.1, read as the reverse complement.
TATCCAGTTTAGAAGCGACTAGAGACATTTTAAACCCACACTTAAACCCACAAGTAAGTTGATACCTGTTAGAATACTCCGAGATAAAACGAGATGCAATATTGAAGGTAAACCTTTCGTGACAATAAGTTAGGAAGGCAAATCAGGAATTAGTAAGATATAAAAAGATAACTATACAGTCCATACGGCATGAACTAAGACTTAACGTCTAAGTGATTGTAAGAAAACGGGCTTTCCAGCAATGGAAAGCCCGTTTTTGTTGATATGTCCCCCATATATACCCCCGTTGTTTTGTTGCCCCTTCCTGTATTCGATTCCGCTTTCCTTCAACGTAATTCCCAAGCTAAAACTTTAACTTTTACTCATGGTTAAATATCAGATAATGATACAAAAAATGCTTAGTGCGTCAGATTCTGTCGCAGGGTAGTATTATGCTCATGGCATAGATAATCGGGAGAACATCGATGCAAATCAATATCCAACGCCAAATTGCCATGCTGGAACAAATACCTGCTCATCCAAGGCGCATTACCGCTAATGACATCACTGCAAGACTGCAAAGTCGTGATTTTGATATTGGATTAAGAACCGTGCAGCGGGAATTAAAAGCCATGTACGACATGGGGCTGTTTGGCATAGTGCTCGATGACAGAAGCAAGCCTTTTGGCTGGTCGATTGCCGCCTGTTGGCGTGGTCTTAACTTGACCTTGATGGATAATCACATGGCATTGGCATTTTACACCCTAAAGCACAGTGCTAGCCAACTGCTGCCTCCCCAAAGCCTTAAGCAGTTGACCCCTTATTTTGACCGTGCAGATCAAATATTAGGAAATGATCCTGATAACCCTTGGCTTTACTGGGCCTGCCGCGTGGCGCAGTTACCTAAACCTTTTCCTTTTATAATTGAGCAGCAAGATCCACAAATATTTGAAGCTGTGCAATCGGCACTGCTTAACAAGCGCCAGATTGCCTGCCAAATAAAGCGAGTGATCCAAGGGAAAAGCTATTGGCTTGATTACACGCCCATTAATCCTGAAGGTATACAAATATCAGATGGTGTCGCACTACTGACCTTTACCATTGGCACGGTTGAGCCAAAACTTTTTGCCAAATCCATCGACTTACTACGTAATGTGCGAGTGTTGGACACCCCTTCCATTACTCGAAGTGAAGCTAATATTGCCCGTAGAAAAATGGAAAACCAAGCGGAGTTGATTGATATTGAATTGCTTTTTTCTGCATCAGCAAACTTTATCATGCGCAATGCCAAGCTCAGTGACAATCAAACTGTTAAGCAGTTAGAAGATAAACGCTATCTGGTTGAAGCAACCGTTGAAGACACCTCAGGATTAAGAACATTGTTGTGGAGCATGGCTGACAATGTCGAAGTGCTGGCACCAGCCAAATTAAGAGCCCATTTCACTCGATTAATTAGCAAGGTCAATGCGCGCTATCAAATTGCTGCGTCTTAGGCTGTCGCACCCTTAAGTTACGCTGTTTAGCGTAACTTCAAGGAGATGAATCGATGTTTGACTTACTGACGCAAAACAGCCCATCACCTCGCATTGCCGTTTTCGGTGTGGGAGGCTGCGGCTGCAATACCATAAATCAACTTAGCCAATCGTCATTCAATGACAACGTCCTGCTGATTGCCGTCAATACTGATGCACAATCACTGCAGGCCTCTCAATCTAGCACTCGATTACAAATTGGCATTGAAGCCACTAAAGGATTAGGTGCGGGCGCTAAGCCCGAAAAAGGTCAAGCTGCTGCGCAGGAGTCTGAAGCACAAATAAAAGAGCTTATTGAACTCGCCGACATCATTTTTATTACTGGCGGTATGGGCGGCGGCACTGGCACTGGCGCCATCCCGTTCATGGCTTCAGTCGCCTCAGCGCTAAATAAACCATTAATTGCCGTGGTTACCACCCCTTTTAGTTTTGAAGGCCAGCAAAGGAATCTTCTGGCCAATAAAGGCGTCGATAAATTAATGCAGCACGCCAATGCTGTAATCGTGTTACCTAATGACAAACTGGCTAAAACTCTGGATAAGAAAGTCAGCCTAGTTAACGCCTTTTTTGAAAGTAACCGTATTTTGCAAGATGTATTGCTGGGGTTAACCACCACCATTAGCCAATCAGGTTTGATTAATATCGATCTCAATGATTTCATTGCGGTGGTAAATCACCATGGACGAGCCGCTATGGGAGTGGCGAAGCAAATGCCAGGTGCAGATATCCAAGTGACGATTAATAGCGCCCTTAAAAATCCATTACTGCAAGACGTTGAGCTGACTCATGCCAAAGGAGCGATTGTCAGTGTGATGGCATCTGAAAATATTGAGCTCAGCCAATATAATATGATTGGCGAAACCCTGCAGCAGCAACTCGACCCTAGTGCATTGGTGATAATTGGATTAACCATAGTGCCTGAGCTGGATTGCGAGCTGGAATTGATGGTGATTGCCACCGGTATTCAAGCCACAACCGACCAATCAGTAATCATTATGGATGATGTTAAAGTACCGCCTTCAACAGACCGCTTTGCATCAGTAGAGCTGCTTAATCTTCACGATTTTCTAAAAGAAAAGTCTGTAGACAGTAACGATGATAATCATTGCTTAGCTGAGCTCGATGTCCCGACTTATACCCGTAACTTAAATCAAAAAACAGCAGGGCAATAATATCGGCCCCTAGGGTGAGCCGCTAGCTGCTGCTATATCTTTGATAGCATCAGAGAAGGCTCACTCCTTTCAAGTCGATCGACTTCGGCAGTACTAACTTGGCTTTATCAACTGCATGGGTGCAACTTTGCCTGCTGTTAGCCTTGCTACTTTGACGATGACTACCACGATAATTTTTACAGCCCCAGAATTCCCCCCGAGCGCTTTTTCTTAGCACCATATCAGCGCCGCAAACGCTGCATAACGGTGTGGTATGGGCGCATTGATCATTAAGACAGACTTTAAAGCCTGCAAAGCGTTTACGGGTCATGGGGCTTGCACAAAGCTCGCAGCCTGCTTCTTTGTGGTCGCACAAAGGAAAGTGGCAACAGGAATAGAATGACTTAAAGTTACCGGTTCTTTGCTTTAATACTCCTGTGGTGCAGCGAACACAGTTAATATCTTCAAACAGCCTTTGCACTATAGAGGTCGTAAATTCTGCTTGCTCAATGGCATAACCATCTTGAATAAGCTCTGTGACAAACGGGCTGACATCAGTCATATCAGCCAGTACATAGGCGCGATGCTTAGCACGGGTTAACGCCACATAAAATAACCGTCGCTCTTCAGCGTACTTAAAGTCTTCTTCTTTTGCTAAAAAGGCATCTAACAAAGGCGGGATGATTTTATTTGATGGAAAGCCATGCTGGCCGGTTTTCATTCCGATGATTACCACATAGTCAGCCTCTTTACCTTTAGCGCCATGAAAGGACTGACACTCAATGGTTATATTGGAGTATTGCTGATTCAGTAGTCTTAGGGTATTACTATCTGGCAGCTGAAACCAAAAGCGGGCCAGTAAGTACACTGTCGGTTGCTTTGCGCCAGCTTTAAGCTTATTGACCCTAGCACTAATCGCCGACAATGCTTGCGCTAACGCATTAGGGCTTGGGTTGTCAGCTGTGGCGGCTTCATGTTCGCCGCGCTTAATCACTGACACCGCCGCTTGGGTCACTGTCACGTTGGAGCGAATCTGTTTTTTAAGCTGCGCCGGATTTTGAGTGACAAACTGGGTAGCAACATCGCCAATGCTGCTATTAAATCTAAATGTTTGGTCAAGATAGCTTGTCGCAGCTGCGCCAAAATAGTCACTAAAATGGGTCGTTAGGCTGACATCTGCGCCACTAAAACGATAAATAGCCTGCCAGTCATCGCCAACACAAAATAATGAGGCTGTGGTTTTACTCTGTGCTGAGTAAGCCTGTGTTAATGCTTTAACTAAACGCGCTCTAGGCTCGGAGATATCTTGAAATTCATCCACCATAATATAACGCCACGGGCTAATGAATTGCCCTGTTTGTATATAGTTAAGCGCCTTGGCAATCATGTCTTCAAAATCGATATCGCCATTTGCAGCTAACTGCTGTTGGTAAGCGGTTAATATGGGCTGGAGCAATTCAAATGCCTTACGGCTTTGCTTGGGATCAGTAGCTTGATTAAATAGCTTGTCTAGGCCTTTATTATCAAGGCAAGCCGCTTTGTATAAACCAATAAGCTGACTAAATAATTTGGCTAATTCAGTCACCCGCCCAAGCTCATTAAGGGTTGCCAGTATCGCGTCATCGGGCAGCGGCGCATATTGCAGTTCAAATGCCGTTAATGCCTGTTGTAATTCTGCCGTTAACTGGCCCTTTTTATGCTGATAGTAAAATAGCTCAATACAGGCAGTATCATGCTGTTGATGTAACTCGCGTTTCCACTGTATCGACTCAAGATAAGCCTGATTATCGATATAACTGGCGGTATTATTAGCCTCATCAATGCCGTAATATTCAATATAAACATCATATTCTGGCAGGTAAAAATCAGGCTGGTACTGGCGAAAATCAACACTACTAACATCATGCTCATACTTGGCTTCATAGCGATATTCAATGCCGTTTTTAAATAGCCAGTTAGCAATATACAGTTCGCCGAAACTCTTAACCCGCTCGCCTTTAAGCGTGCGAATATCATTGTCAGTTAAGTATTGGAAGTACTCGCCTTCGGATTCAAAATCAAATGGGCTTTTTTCCACATAATAATATTGGCTAAAAAACTCACACAGCCGTTTGCTGAAAACCTCATCTTTAAGCAAGTAATCAAGCTGGAGTTGTAACCATTTCTCTTTGGCTTGGTCATCTTCTGCCAATGGTGACAAACTGGGCTGCTTGCCTTCCACTGCTGCAATAATCCTTAAACCAAGGCTGTGAAAGGTGCTGGCTTTTATTGCATCTGTGGCCAGTTTTTGTTTGATGCGGTCATCCATTTCATCAGCGGCTTTGCGGCCGTAAGCTAACAATAAAATATCCGCTGCTTGCGCTTGACCGCTGGCAACTAAATAGCCTGCACGCCCCACCATTACACTGGTTTTACCGGTGCCAGCCCCTGCCAGTAATAAATTGTTATCATCATCTATAACGCAAGCGCGGCGCTGTTTATCGGTTAATGGCTTTGATTCAACATTATCAAAAAAGTCTGCATATTTGACTAATTGCCTGTCAACATAAGCCGAACGAATTTGCGCTATCTTGGCGTTATTCCAATGATAAAAGCCAGATAATTTCACTAACGCAGCGTTAAGCGTTACCGATAACCCCGCCGATTTACACCATGGAAACCAGCGGCGATATTCACGTTTAATGCGAGGCTGCATTTGCCCAAGTAACGACTGACGTAAATACTTATTCGCTAAGGTATGCTCAATGCGGGCAACTAACTCACACAGCTGCTGCTCATGAGCTTGCGCCCAATATTGTTCAATGTCTTGTTTAAATTTGGGGTTAGAAAAATATCCCAGAAATGGCACCTGATAAAACTGGCCTTGGGCTTGAAATCGAAGCAAACTGCCTAAAAAGCTTGGGGTAAACTCGGCTGGCGCAACCAGTTGCTGCCAAGTAAATTGTTGCAGCTGAGGTACAGGTTTTACTGTAAACCAATGCCTAAATAAACGACCTTGCTGAGCACGAAACTCAATGCCATTAGCCGATAATTTAATGGCATCTGCAGCGCCTAAATACAGGCGCCCAAACCAACTATGCTTGATCGTTTTTTCTGATTTTTTAAATTTTTCTGGTAACAATTTACAACCTACGGCTTAATGGCTGAACAGCAAACTATTGATATTTAGGCGTCACTATAGCTTAATCTTAAGCGCCTAAGCATGATCTTTATCTGCTAATGATTTAGCGATGGGCAATTGAGTTAACCGCAACTGGGGTTAATGAGATAGACAGGCGTTTTATGTAAGCAGGCTTGCGGGCTATCGCTATGAGTAAGCTCAAAAGATAGCGATTAAGATCTCGTCTAATTTAGAGCTATGAATAGGCTTAGTGACAACCTCAGTACACCCCATGCTGATCATATCGATACGGGTTTGCTCAAAAGCATCTGCGGTACAGCCAATAATTAACGGCTCATTAGCCAAGTTTAACGCTTTAATTGCCTTGGTCGCGGCAATGCCGTCCATCACCGGCATATGATTATCCATGATCACCAAGTCAAAGTGTGTTGCTTGCACTTTATCGACACCAATTTGACCGTTTTCAGCGACCTCACAATCAAAGCCGCGTTTGTTGAGGAACATCTTCATCACTTTTACATTGATTTTATTATCTTCAACAATAAGCACTTTTAAACCTGAGCCATCAAACATAGAGCTATGATGACCTGTGACCTGTTGCGGTTTGGCATCTAATTTAATCGGTATACTCACTCTAAACTGGCTACCTACCCCCAGCTCACTATTGAGTTCTATGCTACCTCCCATAACATTCACCAGCTCAGAGATAATCGCCAGCCCCAGCCCAGTGCCGCCAAACCGACGGGTGGTATCCGCTTCAGCTTGAGAGAATGCCTGAAAAACATAATCTTGTTTATCTTTATTAATACCAATACCGCTATCAGACACAATAATTTCTAATAACGGCTCAGCCCCATTATTGATGACGTTAATTGACGCGGCAATATGGCCTTGAGGGGTAAACTTCCACGCATTATTGAGCAAGTTTTGTAGTATTTGTTGAATTCGGATCTTATCAGCGACACAAACTTTATCTTGCTCGCCAGCCGACTCAAAGCTAAATGCCAAGCCTTTTTCATCGCACAAGGCTTTATAAATCGGTTCAACTTCCGACTTGAGTTCGTTGATGGTAAAACGGGTTAAATTTAAGGTTAATTTCCCCGCTTCAATTTTTGAAAAATCCAAAATATCATTGAGCACAGATAGCATGTGCTTTCCTGATCTCAATAAGGTATTGACCATCTCTTCTTGTTCAACATTAAGAGAAGTGTCTTTAATCAGTTCTGTCATACCTAACACGCCATTCATTGGAGTGCGAAGCTCATGACTCATTGATGCTAAAAACTGCGATTTTGAGATATTTGCGGCATCGGCTTTTTTGGCAGTGAGTTTTAACGAGTCTTCCAATTCTTTGCGCTCAGTAATATCACGCTCAACCGCCATAAAACCTTCTAGCTCACCTGAATCATCATACAGCGGCCCAATTTGCACCTCTAACCAATAGGCTTCGTTACTCTTGGTGTAGTTAATTATCTCAAAAGTACCAAAGCCTCTATTTTTTATTAGCTCACCAATTTTACGAGCCGTTACTTTGCTAGTCTTTGGCCCTTGCAGTAAATCTGCGGGTTTCATGCCCAACACTTCATGTTTTTTATAGCCTGTCATCTTCTCAAATGCACCATTGACCCAAATTATTTTGATATCAGGATCGGTAAATACCACCGCATCTCGCATATATTTGACAACCCGCGCAAGTCGAGTTGATTCAGCCTCTTTATTTTTTAAATTTTCCGCCTGTTGCTCAAGTAATTGCTGTGAGCGAGCTAATGACTGAAAGGGGGATACTAAGATTTTTCTACCCAAAAAATACAAGAGTAAAATGGTCATACTGGTAGCAAGCAGCATTCTAAGAAATAAGCTTCGTAAGAAGTCTGACTCTATTTTTTCAACAAATTGTGGCGATGATGCATACAGAAGATAAATATCAAATTGGGGGATCATTTTCGCTTGAGTCTGCCAGCCACCCTGGGGAGACATAGCCCAGTTAAACCTGTCTTGTCTGATCCCAAACCAATGATTTTTATCTGCAATTAATCGACCTATTAATTGCGAGTCATTTAACTGGATAATATAAGCAGTCAAGCCCTCAGCTAATGCGTGATATCGTATCGGCTCAGTGATTAATAAGTAATCTTGGCCACGCTCATTAAAAAAGATATAGTTGTTATCATTAAGAATTGACTCATCATTAATCCCCTCAACCAGGTAATGTCTTAGTTGCTCCCCAAGCTCAAATTCAAGATAAATGCCCTCGCCAGCAAAGTCATACAGGTTCACAAAAGTATCTACATCATGTGGTTTTATCAGTGATAGTTGGTCATGTAAGGTATGTTTATCATCAACACCTTCTAGCGTCGCGCTGATAACATCAGGGTAAGAGGATATTTTATTAACATCCCTTTCATGGGCGCCGATGAACTCGGCAACGTATTGTTCAATTGCAGAAAATTTACCTTTTAAATTCTCTTCATTGATGAGTTTTGCAGTTTCAGCGGCCTGATTGGACACAAAAATATAACTGGACGCCATAAAGGTAATGGCCCCCAACAAAATAAACAGCGAAAATAAATGCATTCCATTTTTTTTATCAAACCACATAATAAATTCGACGCCTTAGGCTTACTGCTCAATCAATTTAACCGCATTAATATCATCGTATATCGCCATACATAAATCGTTTTCATCTAGCGCCTCATGGGCATCTGGGGCGCTATGGCTAAATACACTAAATGGTGCCTGATATTGTTTTATTAATCCGTCAACCGGCGCTGTCATCGACTCCAGTGCCTGCTTCATTGCGATGCGATTAGTGACTATATTGTCAGTAAAACTGACATTATTGGCGGCTGCGATAAAAATTTTACCGAGATCATAACCATGAACAAAGCCTGCCGGCGATTTGATGTTTTTATCAACAAACTGCTCTGGAAACATAGCTTTAGCATCATTAAAAACCTGCTGATTAAAATCAGTTACCTCTGAGCTATAAAAATTAAAGCATGATTGTATGAAGTGTAAATTTGCTTTATTGCGGATCTCAAATGGCACCACAGTGGCAAAATCCCCACCGGTAATCCCCCAGTGACTGTATATTGAAATATCCAAACCCAGCTCAGCCACAGCGGCTACGATTAACGCCCCTTCTGTGGCCCCTGCGACCATAAATAAGCAGTCAACTTGTTCTTTTTGGGCGGTTGCTAATAATAATCTTGCTTGCGCTGGGTTTATCCCCCAAGCAAACCAAGTTTCCCCCACTTCAGTCATGCCATAAGCCTCAAGGGCAGAAGTCATACTGCGATAATTAGATTTACCCCAAGCGGTATTTTCGAGCATCATGTGTGGTTTTTTACATTGTTTTTGCATCGCAAAATCAACTAAGTGCTTGCCAACTTTTTGATCATCTACCGAAAGCCGAAAAACAAAATTATCTTTTGAGGGGTATCGAGTAATTGGTCCACCAGCAGCCCAAGGGACAAGGGTGAGCAATTGTGACTCATTAATAAAATCTCGATATTTTATTAATGGCGGGGAATGCAGACCGCCTATAAACACTATCCCATTAGGATCTTTCAAAAAACGGTCCATATTCTTTTTGCTTCTGCCGACATTACCTCGATGATCTAAGGTGACAAATTCCACACCAAGGCCACCAAGTTTATTATCTGCCTGTTCAAATGCGACTTTAAAACCCTGTTCAATTGCTAATGACGATTCAATATGACCCGTTCTATCGGCATCAAAGTAAACTTTAAAAAACTTAGGAGAGGCGAGTATCTCGAGGGAATAACTAAATAATAGAAGCAAAAATACAATTTTAAGCATACTGACAATCCTTGGTTGGCATGCGGCAATTTTAGTCAAGCATCTTAGTTATAGCCTACCCTCTGGAAATAACCATATAAATTGTGATGCTATTTGTGCCAGTAACGCAGTCATGCCAAGCTAAGTTAGTTTGATACTCGTTAGGTTTGCCCTACTTTTCAGCCTTACGCAATTTGTATATCTAAGTTTTCAAGCTCATTAACTGAGTCCTTAACTGAGTTAGCTCGCTGCACAATAAACTCGCTAAACACCTTAATCGATTGGCTTTGTTGGTTTTCTGCTAGGCTAACAATACTGAACTTAGCATTCAGTTTCGGCATCAATTGCGGGCTAAGCTGCACCAAGGTGCCCGCTAATAATTCATCACGTACTGCTATTTCTGGAGTTAGCACTACTAAATCTGAATGAAAAATAGCGTCTTTAATTGAGTGAAGCTGATCAAAACGAATTAAACCGGCAAAATCATCTCTTTGTAATTGAAATAAGTCTTCAAATTGATTGGCGATGGTAATGGGCAATTTCAATGGGATCGCCAAAGGATAATCTCTAAATGTCGCTAAATATAATCTCGGCAGCTTAGTAAGCGGGTGATCAGGACGACAACAAAATATCACCGGAAATGGTGGCAGCGCTTGTAAGTGAAGTAATGGGTTATCTTCAAGCTCAGTCACTTTGGCTTCCGCAACAAACAAATCCAACTTTCCTTGAAGTAACAGCTCTGTTAATGATTGCCAATGATCCACTTTAAAATCAATGGTCATTTTGGGACAAGCCTGAATAAACTGCCCCAATATAGGGCCCACTAAACAGTTTGATGGAATAGGGCTGGCGCCAATGCTAATTTCATGCTCATTTTCACCATGAAAGCTGGCGATATCGCGTTTTAGTTTATCGTGCTGCTTTACAATGTTTTGGCTATGAGCTAATACCATTTCCCCCAAAGGGGTTAGCGTCATATTTTTAGAGTCGCGCTGAAATAGCTTACCACCAACTAATAATTCGAGTTTTTGCAAGCTTTTGGATAGTGACGGCTGAGTAATATTTAACTCTGCGGCAGCTTTATGAAAGTGTTTTAATTCAGCCAATACAACAAAGTATTTAATGTGACGTAATTCCATATCAATCCTACTTATATTTAAACTGAATTATTTAAATTAATATTTCCGTGCTAAAATTTATAAAATAATGTTCACCAACTAATCTTTATCAAATAACATAAAACACTAACTATTAAGCCAACTATTAAATAAATTATTATCTCTAGCTATAAAGATACTTAACGCTATTTAGCAGTAAAAATGTACCATTGTTATTATTTTATTAGTAAAGCTAATGGCGATAGTTCAATTAGCCTAATAATCACAACAATCACCCTGTAGTGACTGTTTCACTTTGTATCACCATAGGCGCCAAGTAAACTCAATTCACTCCATTTAATCTCTTATATAGCTGATATTTTTATCTAAAAAAAGTCAAACCATTGGTTTTTAACCTTATTTATTTTATGATTTGATCGCTAGCCTTTATTGTTTTTCACAAAAACTATCAGTTGATTCATAAAATGCATTGGCCGCTAACGCAAATACACGTTAAATATTCATGTGACAAATTTGTTAAAAAATTTGCATTCACAAATAATAACGGAAGAAACGACAATGAAACTGAACAAAGTTCATATAATGACCCTAGCGGCCATTTATGCGGGTGCTGCCGGAGCGAGTGCTGATAGCGCCAATGCTGATGGTGCATACTCGGCCAATATTAAGCCTATAGTTATTACCGATGCAATTAAGCAATATAACGACAATAAAAATAAAGATCGTTTATCTGGAGAGGTAGTGACACAAACTCGAAATAGTAATGGACGTAATGTTCATCGTGCTATTTCAAGTGTTGATCAAAAAGTTCCCTTTGTTTATGAAGATGATGTTGAAGGTGAGCAAACTTATATTATTCAGTTATCTGACAAGCCAGTTTCATTATATCAAGGCGGTGTTGCTGGATTAAATGCTACGACTCCTCGAACCAGTAAAATCCCGGCGGCATTAAGCCCACAGCTGCATGATAAAGTTGATATCAATAGTACCGATGTACAATCATATCGTAGTTACCTTAGTGAAAAACAAGCTAGCGTAAGCTCGCAAATTACCAGCTTGGTAGGTAACACTAAAACTATCGCTAACTATCAGCTTGCCTTTAACGGTATGTCGATGCGTATGACTCAAGATCAAGCAGCAAGCGTTGCCGGCTTATCTGGTGTTGTCAGTGTGACCCGTGAAATCATCTACCAATTACAAACTGATGTGGGTCCACAGCATATCGGCGCTGACAAGTTTTGGACCGGTGAAGTTACTGGTGAAGCGTTTACCGGTAAAGGTATTGTTGTAGGCGTGCTCGATACCGGGATTAACACCGACCATGAATCGTTTGCAGCACAAGGCGATGATGGCTACGTACATCAATTACCAGCACGATATGATGGCTACATTGGTGATTGTGAGCTAGAAGAGTTTGCCAGCATGTGTAATGACAAGCTTATTGGTGTGCGCTCTTACCCTGTGATTACCGACACTTATAGCGATGAAAGTTTTCAACCTGATAAAGGCTGGTGGGAAATCGAAGGTCCATTAAGACCTGCAAATGGCGAAGATTACAACGGCCATGGTTCACACACCGCCTCTACCGCTGCCGGTAATATCATATTAGATAGTACCTATATGGTGCCTGATGTTGGCGTAACCAGTGACGGCAAACCAACGGACTTAATGTTACCGCGTATTTCAGGTGTCGCGCCGCACGCTAACGTCATTATGTACCAAGTGTGTCACCCAGGTGACGGCAGCTTTAATAATTATACCGGCTGCCCTGGTTCTGCATTACTTGCGGGTATTGAAGATGCAGTCGCCGATGGCGTAGATGTGATTAACTACTCAATTGGTACTGCTTATGGCGCATTCCCATGGGAAGACCCAATGGAGATGGCCTTTTTAGCAGCACGAGAAGCCGGTATTTCGGTATCAGCCTCAGCGGGTAACTCTTTTGACCCTTCTGAAGCAAATGTACGCCGCGGCGCAATTGATCACTTATCCCCTTGGGTGACCTCTGTTGCAGCAACCACTCATACACGTGAGTTTAGTGTTGAAGGTAAAATGCTTACTGGCGCAACTGGCGGCGAGCAAGAGCTACCAGAACTTGTTGGCGGCGGGATTACCGAAGGTTATACAGGCCCTGTGGTTGAAGCAAAAGCCTACGGCTGGGAATATGAAAAATGTAATGAAGCCTTCCCAGCAGGCTTTTTTGATAACTCTCCTGAAGGCATTCCATATGACACTGCGCCAATTGTAGTTTGTAAGCGTGGTGATATCGCTCGTGTACAAAAAGCCATTAACGTAGCCGAAGGCGGTGCAGGTGGTTTTATTTTACGTAACGCCAGCTCTACAGAGTCGGTTAATAACGACCCTTATGTGATCCCCGGTATTCACTTGCCTTATAGTGGTTATTATGGTGATGCTTCAACTAACTGGTTTGGTTTATCAAGCTGGTTATCTAAAGGCAGTGATCATCAGTTAACCATCACGGCTTCAAATGTGGTGACGACTGAACGTGTGCCTAATGCGTTAGCTGACTTCTCATCTCGTGGACATAACTTTGATAACCCTGAAGTCATGTCACCAAACCTTGCCGCTCCTGGTGTTGATATTTATGCGGCATGGGCTGATGAAATGCCGTTTTCTGGTGTAGGTGTACCTGGTGACTACAACACCATTAGTGGTACTTCAATGGCAGCGCCCCATGTTGCAGGTGCAATGGCATTATTAAAGCAAGCACAACCAAGTTGGACACCAGCACAAATTCAGTCAGCATTAATGATGACTGCGAATTTAGCTGAAGTGACTCGCACGGTTGAAACTTACCCCTTTGTTGATTTAGAGCCAGCAGGCTTTAGTGATGCAGGTAGTGGCGTGATTAACGTTGCTCGCGCATTTAAAGCGGGTTTAATCATGGATGAAACCGGTGATAACTACCGCGCGGCTAACCCTAAAAATGGCGGCACAGTTAACACCCTAAACGTGCCATATTTTTACAATGAAAGCTGCAGTGGCACTTGTACCATGATGCGGACATTTACCGCGACAGCTGATGGCAGTTGGACTGTGGATGCTGAGTCGCTGGCAATGGATGGCGCAGATATGCTGTCGCTTGAAGTGTCGCCTAAGACATTTAGCCTTAGCAAAGGCGAAACTCAAGCCATCATGCTCACAGCAACAGTGTTAGAAGTTCAAGCACCGGGTGCAGATTCATCATCTCTACGCTTACTAGGTGATGTGACTATTACCCCTGCAAGCACGGATATGCCAATGCAACATTTACCGGTTAGCATTCGCTACAGTGGTACCAGTATGCCTGAAAATGTGGTCGGTAATATCCACCGCCAACAAGGGCATATTTTAACCCCTGAAATCACCACTGAAGAAATTCAAACCTTTAATAGCCGCGTTAATGGCTTAGTTAAAGCTGAAATTTTTGATGTGCAAATGCAGCGCAGTGATGTGCGCGACTTAGACAATACCGCGCAATCACGTATTGATGATGGCCAAGTGGTTAACTTCTTTGACGTACCAGAAGGCACTAAGCGTATTGTGTGGGAAGTGGTTAAAGCTGACTATAATGCTTATGCATCAATCGATATCGGTATGGATGTCAATAACGACGGTGAAATCCAGTGGAATGAAGAAGCCATTTGTTATTCTCGTATTGATAACAACGATTACTGCGCCATTAATAATCCAACTCCAGGGACTTACTGGGCTTATGGCTCTAACTATAAGTATGATTATGAAGATGCAGCTAACCTTGCTGATAATATGATCTTCGCTTTAGCTATCATCGGTGATCAAGATGACGCTAATCTGACTGCCGTTGGCCCAGATTCATCAAATGGCATGGACCCTTACCGTGTACAGTTAAACTATGATTTAGCTGATGCTGTAGAGGGCGATGTTTATTATGGTTATGTGGGAATTGGTAGCGACAGCTATAACGATGATAACTTAGGTTATATCCCAGTACAGCTTATTCATGACGGTAGCGACACCGAAATTGAAGCAAGCCATACCAGTGCCAAGGCCGGTGATATTGTTGAGTTTGAAGTCAGCCTAGCGCCTAACTTGTTAGGTGGTGAGCGTCAGTTAACCTTAAGTACTGAACTCGCTTCAGGCTTCCAGTTAATTGAAGACAGCGTTCAGGTTTCTGGCTTACCACAATACACTGAAGACATGACAATTGATGGTAATACCATTGCCTTTAATACTGTGCAACCTTCGTCATTAGATACCCCACGTCACTATGTGTTTACCACGAGTCTAGAGGATGCGACGTGTCGTATTCCTGCGCAAATGCAGGGCGCGAGTGACACCTTTGTGGATGTACCAAGTGAGTTTGGTTTCTCTGATTTAGGCATTACTGGCTACTCTAACCAATATTTGAGTATTCCAATGTCAGCGAATGATTTACCTCACGTACCTTTATACGGTGCAGAGCAAGACATGCTGCATGACTTACTTGAAATCTCACCATTTGGTTATGTGAAATTTGACGAAATGCCAGATTTCTATAATTACCATTATGAGTTTAATGATGTGTTCCAAAGCTTCCCTGACACTATGGTTGCCCCATTGTGGCGTGGTGATGTGATTATGCCAGAAGTGGCATTCCGTGAAGATATCGGCGCAGTCACTAACCTAGTATATGGTGCTGTGGTTGATGATTATTATGTGTTCCAGTGGAAAGGTGGTGCAGAAATTGATAACCGCTTTACCGGTAACCGTAACCCAGATGCATCAGCTTACTTTGATGTTGAAACCATTATCTCAACTAAGTTAGATTTTGCCCCTGGTGCCCATGAAATCATGTTTGGTTATCAAGCGCTGCAAACGGCTAACGATCATTTTGGTTCAATTGGTCTACATGGTTATTACGGTGAGCGTGGCACCTACCAGCCTGTCGGTGGTTGGTACAATGACGGTTTTGCCTACAATAACGTTGATGAAAAAGTGGCTGAAGGCATGCTAGTTTGTGCTGATTATCAAGGCCCTGAAAGCTCAGCATTAACGGTTAGCTTCTCTGCCCGTGTATCAGCTGCAGCTGTTGGAATGGATAATGCAGTAAAGGTTAGCAGTCAATACGCTGATTCAGAGTTAGTGACGGTATCCCATACGGTTTCATCAGCAAGTAATATTCAAGTTGCAGGTTTTACAGACCAAGTAATTGAAGAGAATAGCTCTCTTACAATGAATGTTGTCTATGCTGACCTTAAAGGCACAGTCAATGGCATTATGGTGGCAGGTGATAACATCACTGCTAAAGTTGAAGGTGATAGCATCACGATTACCCCTGATGCTGACTGGTTTGGTGAAACCATGGTATCTGTAACTGTGCATGATATGGCTTACCCGTCTGATCAAGCAACCACCAGCTTTAAGCTAACGGTTAACTCTGATGGCGTAGAGCCTGTAGCGCCAGCACCTGAAGTTCCTGTTGTTGAAGAGAAAAAATCAAGCGGTGGTAGCTTAGGCTTCTTAGCATTAGGTGTACTAGGTTTATTCGCTGGTCGTCGCCGTAAGCTTCACTAAATATTAAGCTTCACGATTATATAGGCATGTTAAGCAAACAATACCTATGAGAAAGGCCCTCTGATGAGGGCCTTCTTTTTAGTTTGATTTTATTAAACCATGAAAATAACTACACTTAAACTCAGCTTTTAACCTTTAAGAACCGCGTTAATTTATAACGCTTATTCACTAAGTTCTCTCCCACCCAATACAAACCTGACAGTGATAAAAACAAGCCCATTAAGCCAAAAAACCAACTGAAAGGATTATTGAAACTGCCTTGATGTAAGTAATCCATAAAATGTAATTTGAACATCAAATCTGCCAGTTCAGTGTCGCTATTTTTGTGGCCAATTAACTGGCCATTAATGGCATTGATGTATATTCGTGTCTCAAGATCATCATCCATGTTGATTTGCCATAAGGGATTGCATTCTTTAGGCCACTCGCTAATCGGCGGCTTAAGTTTATTAGCACTGATAACGCTGCCAGGCCCCCTATAACTGTCGATGGCCAGCGTGGTTGCTAACGATAGGTCAATATGAATCACTTCACCGCTATAGGCATTCACTAAGGTTTGCTGCTGACACTCATGTTTATAACGCATTGCGGTTTCAGTCAGTAAATACACGGGATTGCTGTCCAATGATATGAGTGCTAATTGCTGTTGATTCGGATGGTTTGTCAGTACTTGCTTTGCCGTTATTAGTTCTGCAGCATTGAAATTATAGTCTTCATGGGCAGCATGATGACTATATGCCATGCCTTTTAGCGCCTCGTGTGGGGTGATATTAAAGTAAATACCAGTCCCTAGCCAAATCAAAAATTGTAGGCTAACTAACGCGCCTACCCAGTAATGCCAGACTCGGATCAAATGCTGTAACCGCTTGGCTTTCTTGCCTGGTATTTTACTTGTTCTCACGCTCGATTTAGCACTCATTTCACATACCTCTTTCGGCGTTGCCACACTAACACCAGGCCAGAAAAAACAGCGATAAATGCGCTTATTGAAGTATAAAAGAGTAACTGATTATCAATGGCTTCACCGTCGTTATAATCCATGATGTGCCACTTCCAAAACAAGTCAAACAAGCGCCAGTATTCATGTCGGCGGGTTACCACATCGCCACTTTTAGCGGATATATAGAGGGTTGTCATGCCAATATCATCAAACTCAGCTCGCCACACAGGTAGATGCCTTGCAGATAACTCAGCTGGTGCATTGTGTTCGATAAGGCTAATGGAGCTTAATTGGGTCGCTGAAACCGATGGTAAATATAAAGCTGCGATTTGACGTGCCTGTTGCTCATTAAAGCGTTCAAGTACCTGACCCGTTTGCGCATCGATGAGCAGCTTATCATCTGTTAAATTGACTTGATAAACCGCTTTACTAAGCACGCTTTTAAGGGATATTTGCTGGGCTTTAGGGTAATTTTGATAGACGTTACCTACCGAGTATTGCACTTGAGAAGGGTCAATAACTTCTACTTTGCTAACCACATGATCACTGCGAATAAAGCCAATATCCATCAACACAAAGTAGCTACCGGTCACGCTCCATATGATGATGGGAATCGCCAGCACCAGCATTAGCCACCGATGGAGAAAGTGGGCTGAGAATATTTTTCTATATGATTTATGGATAATCAAAATTTGTCGTTACCCTTGTTATTATTTTAATTTATGGTGCGAATAGAGTTAATTTTCACTAAATAATAAGCGTCTAAATTACCTGAAACACCTTAATTTTCATAGAAATTTAATTGTGATACTTTCTTATCAAGGCTTCGCTCGATACTTTATTTTGTGTAAAGTATGCTTGCATATACCGAAAAAATACTGCTTACCATACGAATAATTACACTGCTCGCTACACTAATAAATACAGTGCTAACCCACAAAAGGATTTACATGAAACTGCCTTTAAAACTCAACTCGGCTATCTTATTAATCATTTCTGCACCGATTGCTTTTGCAACCTATGCGCCCTTGCCTGAGTCAGTTTCAAATAATGCCATCGCCAAAGTCACTACAGATAATGCCCAGTATTTACTGAGTTTTACCGGGCTTGCTGAAGCAAAAGATTATCTCGCGGTGCATAATAAAGCGTGGGCGCTTGATTTATCGAGTCCCAATAACCAATGGCAGCCCATTAAAGATGTTCCTTTTGTCGCGCCTTTGGCTGGAAGATTAGCCTCAATCGCTGTGGGTGTTGATGATCAAGCTTATGTTTTTGGTGGCTACACTGTGGCTAAAAATCATGAAGAAATTAGCACTGTCGATAATTACCGTTTCGACATCAGCGCTAATGAGTACCAACGTATTGCCGACATGCCCGTCGCTGTTGATGACACGGCTGCCAGTGTTTACCAACAACGCTATGTATATTTATTTGGTGGTTGGCACAACGACGGCAATGTTAATTTAGTGCAAGTGTATGACACTCAAACCGATACTTGGTCTCAGGCAAGTCCGATACCTGCCCCGGCGGTGTTTGGTCAAGCGGTGGCCATGGTTAACAATAAAATTGTCTTGTGCGATGGTGTGAAAGTTCAGGCTAATATAGGTAAACGTCGCAGCTATGCATCATCACCCGTGTGTTTATATGGTGAACTGAACCCAGAGAATCATTTAAGAATTAGTTGGCAATTACTGCCACATTATTCTGTTGCTAAGACGGCAAAAAGTGACATGAACAAGCCTGCTATTGCGCATTATAGAATGGCGGCAACAGGTGTAGGCTCTAATAAAAATAGCAATAAAGACAGTGATAGAGACAATAACAAAGCAGGCTACGCCATCTTTATTGGTGGCAGTGACAACCCATACAATTATAGTGGTATCGGTTATAACGGCGCTCCCAGTACCCCACAGCAATATCAATATAGCTTCGACTTTGCTAGCAACAGCTGGCTTACCCCAATAAGGCTTGCAACACCCTCAATGGATCATCGCGGCCTCATTTGTCATCAAGATAAGCTGCTAAGAATTGGCGGCATGGTGAGCGAGCAAAAAGTCAGTAATCTTGTGTTGAGCTCACCGCTAAAAACCAATCAAGCTTGCACTCAATAGCAGTACTCATAAAGAGACATATTGCGCCATAAAACGTGATCTAGATAACACTTTTATGGTGCTTGTATTGAGCAATTTAAAGATGCATATAAAATACATGTAAATTAAATGCATCTTTGGAATATTCATGACCACAGCTTCAAGCTTTGAGCAATTACAGGCACTGCCCCTCGCATCACTCATTGATTATATTGAAGTGACTCATCATCAATATGTACGTGAAACGGCGCCTTTACTGGTTGAATACACCCAAAGAATGGTGCAAGCACATGCTAGCGATCATGCAGAAATCCAGCCTTTAGCTAACCTTGTGCAAGCCTTGGTTTCAGACTTAATGCCACATCTTATGAAAGAAGAACAAATTTTGTTTCCTGCCATGAGACGCTTAGGTGATGGCTTGGAAGTAAATGGTTGTTTTGGCCATATTGGTAACCCAATCAATGCCATGGAACACGAGCATGACCATGCTGGCACCATCTTGCAACAATTACGAGAATTAACCCAAAACTATCAAGCTCCTGAAGGCGCTTGTAGTACTTGGCAGAAGTGTTACAAGACACTTGCTGAGTTTGATGCAGACTTACAGACCCATATTAATATTGAAAATAACCTGTTATTTCCAGCGGCATTAGCACTGTAAATAGAGCCAGATTTGTTTTATCCCAGTTTCATCATTGTTTTCGCTCCAATTTAACATTCATCATGTTTAATGGTTCTTGCTCCCCAGCAGAACCATTTTTTTTGGCTATTTTTCGCCAAAAGCAGCCAAAAAATGCCCGTTAAGGCACTTATAATTTGAAAAACACAGTTCAAAGTAAGGGAGTTAAAATAAACTCTTTTACAAATAGATATTGCTAAAAATATTAGCCAAACAAGCTTGTAAGATCATCTAATTGATGGATTTCAATATGGGGTAAAATATATTTAGCTTGCCTGTTGTCACTCGCTTGATGATTTAACCACACACTTTGACAACCCGCTTTTCTGGCACCTAACACATCACTGATTGTATGATCGCCAATATGCAGTAACTCACTGGGCTTGATGGCTAAATGGCGGCAACTGAGATCAAATAAGTCACTGTAGGGCTTCATCCTAACCCCGTGTCCAGGATGCAGCACAAATTGCAATACGTCATCAAGACCAATGCGCGTTGCATCCACATTACCATTAGTAATACCCACTAACGGAAAGTGCTTTCCTAAGTTGGCAAGGCAACTCAATACCTCCTCCGTTACCTTAAAATCGCTACGATGAAAGCTAAAACATTGCATCCCTTGTTGGGCACCTTGGCTAGCTTGTGCTTCACTGTAGCCCCATAGCAGTAAGCCTTGGCGTAACACTTCATAGCGCGCGGCAGTGGTGTCATGGGCCAACTCTTGATGCTCTGCAATCACCTGAGATTTCAACAAGCGCCACTGGGAGATCCCCCAATTTAACGGCGCTTTAAAGTTATCTTGCATAAAATGCGATATTTCAGCTTCCGCTTTAATAATGTGCGACACGTTGTCGTACAAGGTGTCATCCAAATCAAAACTAATGGCTTTAAACGGTTTCAGTCTTAGGTATTGTTTCATTATTTCCCCTTGGCTTTTTTCGCTCTAGGGTGAGCGCCATCATACACTTTCGCTAAGTGCTGAAAATCAAGGCTGGTGTAGATTTGGGTCGTTGACAGATTGGCATGACCCAGCAATTCTTGCACCGCTCTTAAATCAGCACTTGATTCAAGCATATGCGTTGCAAAGGAATGGCGCAATTTATGCGGGTGAACTTTTGCAGATAATGCTTGCTGCTGACCCCATTTATTCATCCGCAGTTGAATACTACGGTGTGATAAACGTTTTCCCTGTTGGCTGATAAATAGCGCATCACCCGCGTCAGCTGATGGCATTTCAGCCCGCGAATCAAGCCAAGTTTGTAATGCGCTAAGAGCGATTTTACCCACAGGCACAATCCGCTGTTTACTGCCTTTACCCATGACTTTGACTTCCTGTTGCTGAAAATCAATATCGTGAATATTTAAACTCGCAAGCTCTGCTAAACGTAAGCCGCTGGAATAAAACAGCTCCATAATGGCTTTATCTCGTTTACTTAAGGGGTCGCTAGCATCAATATCCAATAAATGCGTAACCGCATCTAGGTCCATATTTTTTGGTAAAGGCTTAGCTTGCTTGGGGGCATTGAGGTTTTTAGCTGGATTGGCATCAATCACTTGCTCACGCACTAAAAATTCAAAAAATTGCTTAAGGGAAGATAAACACAGTGATAAAGAACGCGGGCTTAAGCCTTGACGGTGAAGTTTGGCGAGAACGGCTTGTAATTGCTCACGGCTTACCGCTAACCATGAATCATCATTCTCGGTTAACTCATTGTGAGTAAATATTATTTTGCTGGCACGATTAATTTCATACAAATAGTTGCGCACACTATAGGGGGATAATTGTCGCTCTGAAATAAGGTAGCGTTCAAATGAGGCTAACCAACTTAGCTGACTCATAACACTACCTCCAAGCAGATCATGATAAAGCTAAAACAGTAATGTTAAAGCTTAAAAAAGTTGTGACATTTAAAATTTCGGCAGCATATGGTCGAGTAAATCGCGTATTTGTTCAAAAAACAAATTATCCATATCCGGATGAAAATGCGCCGCATCAGCTGATGCAACCCCAAAAATCACCTGACCATTTTCATCTGACAGCTTGGTCAATGCTACTGAGCCGACTTCGCCACCAAATAAACGCTTAGACTCTGATTGGGTTAAGCGGCCAAAATAATAACCTTGCTGAATACGCTGACGCCAAATCTTAGCCAATTCGCTGTCAATATCATGCACGGTTATCAGCCTTACATGGGTAAAGCCGAACTCTTGCTTAAGGCTTTGTGACACCAACTGTCTTAATTGGCCTAAATCTTCACACTTTAGAATGTCTAAGGATAACTGCCGATTAAAGCGAAAAATTTTCTCGTTCTCGGTGGCTATCTTCATTAATGAGGTAATTTCTTCTTCAAGCTGGGTAACTCGGGTGCGCAGCATTTCTTGCCTGCGCTCGACCAATGACACTGCGCCGCGTTCGTGATGAGATAAACGCATCGCCAGCAATAATTCAGGGTAACGATTAAAGAACTCTGGATTTTGCAGCAAATACTCGCGGATCAGGTGCTCATCGATGGCTAAATCCTCCATCGATAATGTCGGCATGCTTAAGTCAGCGCCCAAATCAGCTGCTGCTTTGGCATTTTGTGCGAGCATTTTTTTGGTATTAATTACATCGGTCATAACTGGATTTGTCCATCAAATACATGTTCAGCAGGTCCAGTCATCCATAACGGCTTGCCCTCACCTTCCCAGTTAATGTTTAAACTACCACCGGGTAAGTCAACTTTAACTTGGTTATCTAACTTATTTTGCAAAATCCCAATGGCCACTGCAGCACAAGCGCCGGTACCACAAGCCAATGTTTCACCTGCGCCGCGCTCATAGACTCTAAGCTTAATATGGCCACGATTAACCACTTGCATAAAGCCAACGTTAACCCCTTTAGGGAAACGCTCATGACGGGTCAGCATAGCGCCAATTTCTTCCACCTCTGCAGTGGCAACATCATCCACATCTAATACACAATGGGGGTTGCCCATAGAAATGGCACCACAAAGAAACGTTTGCTTGGGGCTTGTTAATAAATAGGTTTTTTCGCTGCGTTTGGCCCGAAATGGGATTTTACTGGGCTCTGTGATAGGCACGCCCATATTCACGGTAACGCTGCCATCACGCTCTAAGCGCAGGGTCATTTTACCTGAGCTGGTGCTAACGCGGATTTTGTATTTATTGACTAACCCTTTGTTACGCACAAAACGCGCAAAGCAGCGGGCGCCATTGCCACACTGCTCAACTTCACTACCATCTGCATTAAATATGCGGTAATGAAAATCTAAATCTGGGTCGTAAGGCGGCTCGACTAATAGCAGCTGATCAAAACCGATCCCGAAGTTACGATCGGCTAATCGGCGAATTTGATCTGGCGAAAAAAACACATTCTGTGTTACGCCATCAACCACCATAAAATCATTACCTAGACCATGCATCTTGGTGAATTGGATCAAAAGTGTCTTCCTTTATCGAACTATTATGAACGTATTGATAAACTATTACGGCAGTATATGTTCACCTTGCCACAATTGTTCAATCTTTTCACGCTCACGGATCACTTGATTTTGATCTTTATCGACCATGACCTCTGCCACACGTGGACGAGAGTTATAGTTAGATGCCATCACAAAGCCATATGCCCCACTTGAACGTACAGCTAAAAAGTCACCTGCTGCCACATTTAACTGACGGTCTTTACCTAAAAAGTCACCGGTTTCACAGACTGGGCCGACCACATCATAAGCAAAGGTTTGCGCCGCAGTTTGGTTAACAGGGATAATGTTTTGCCAAGCTGAATACAACGACGGACGAATGAGATCGTTCATGGCGCCATCCACAATAGCAAAGCGCTTATCGCTGTTTTCTTTTAATGACAACACTTGAGTGACAAAAATGCCGGCGTTAGCTGCAATGGCGCGCCCGGGTTCAAATATCAATTTTAGTGGTCGATCGCCCAAGCGCTCAAGTAAGGCGGCGGCGTACACATCAGGATGCGGCGGAGTTTCACCATCATAAGTCACCCCTAAGCCACCACCGACATCGAAATGCTTAATTTCAATGCCCTGCACTGCTAAGCGGTCAATTAGCGCTAGCATTCGGTCCATGGCATCTAAAAACGGGCGCATTTCAGTTAACTGTGAGCCAATATGACAATCAACCCCTTTAACATCTAGATTAGGCAAACTATGGGCGCGAGCGAACACTTGCTCAGCTTCATCCATGGCGATACCAAATTTGTTTTCTTTAAGCCCGGTAGAAATATACGGGTGAGTGCCGGCATCCACATCTGGGTTAACTCGCAATGATATTGGGGCCACTTTACCTAAACGGCCAGCTACCTCATTAAGTTGCTCAAGCTCAGCGCTTGATTCAACATTAAAGCAATAAATACCAATATTCAGTGCTTGTTCCATTTCCGCCGTTGTTTTACCAACCCCAGAAAAAACCACTTTTTTAGGGTCGCCGCCAGCGGTAATAACCCGGGCTAATTCACCGCCAGAAACAATATCAAAGCCACTGCCTAAACGTGCTAATACGTTCAGCACCGCAAGGTTAGAGTTAGCTTTAACGGCATAACAAATTAAATGAGGGTGCGTTGCCACGGCATTATCAAAGGCATGCCAATGGCGCTCTAAGGTTGCGCGCGAATAAATATATAGCGGCGTACCATGCTCACGAGCCAATTGCTCTACTGAGCAGCCTTCAGCAAATAAGCTGTCTTGTTGATAAATAAAATGATCCACTATGCGATTCCTTGTTTATTATTCTGTAATACTTTTATGCGATAAAGGCGGCTTTAACCTAGCTTTTGAGGCAATTGTTGAGACTGAGTCTGAGGTTTAACTTGGTTTTCCTCAAGGGTAGACTCTGGCGGTTTTCGCTGTTCCTGATTGGTTTCTGCGTCAGGAGTTTTATATAAAGGGCCTTTTTGTCCGCAGCCTATAATGGATAGGCTAGCAAGCATTACGAATAAAAACAGTCTCATTTTTCTCAACATTCTATGCATCTGGGGAGTTATAGCCTTATAATCGCATTCATAACCTAGAAAGCACAAGGATTGAAATGCATGGCTATGACAGATACAGAGTTTCATCAATTGGCAGATGAGATGTTCAGCAAGATAGAAAATGCCATTGAAGCTGCTATTGACGAGCAAGATGCCGATGTAGACATCAATGCCAGTGGTAATGTTTTACAGCTTGAGTTTGAAGATGGTTCGCAAATCGTCATCAATAAACAAGAGCCGTTACATGAGCTCTGGATTGCGACTCGCTTTGGTGGTTATCACTTTGCGTTAGTTGATGGAAAGTGGTTTGATGAGCGTAATGACAATATATTCATGCCGTTTGTGATTGAGTCGATTAAAAAGCAAAGCGGTATTTCGCTGGCGATTTAATCCCTCAGGTGTACTAGCTCAAATTGTCGATATCTAAAGTGATAATGTCAGCAAAACTGAATTGGGTTTAGAAGTCTGAACTCAATTCATTTATCATCACCCCAAATGGCACCACGTTTAACTCACCGTTTATTCTTTCTAATTTAAAAAATTGCGGCATATTAAAATAATGCTGTGATGATACCCCCTGCTCAAATGCAAAACTGTGGCTTTCTTTTTCCACCAACTCCTGCATCGACATATTTTCATATAATTGATGTTTAAGCTCGTTTGCTTCATCAATAATAAACACATCTAAAACATCAGGTCGCTGGCGTAAAAAGTATTGCTTTGCCCCTTTGGAAATATACAACTTAATCACATTGGGGATACCGCCGTAGGGATCAGCTTTGATGATGGCAGCTGGCGCATTCAGCTGCGGCTTTTTAAAACGCTGCACTTTTATCGGCCCAGCTTTAACCGCGTCATCACCCAAGAGGTTATACACCAAACCCATGGGATTAAAATATAAACCATAACGATGGCCGCCAAGCTGTAACGGATGCATTAACCCTGAGAAAGTGCGCGCCTCATAACAGTATTTGACGCATTGAGAAAAAATCCCCTGCAGCGCATCATGTAATTGTTTTTTCAGCCGCTGGGCACAGGCGACAATATTAATTTCTACTTGCTGAGGTTTACATTTTAAGCCTATAGCAACAAAAGACAGCGCCTCTAATAATCCCAATGGACCTTTAAAACGATGACACTGCCACTCGCCCCAACTATTGAGACAAATGATATCAATGGTAGACAACATATTTTGCTGTTTTTTGCCTAAGGAAAAAACATTGGAGTTCATGTAATCAATCATGATCTCTTGCCCTTGCCACTTGATGGTTGGGTCTTTATCAAGATTGGCCACAACAATAATTTTTTTATAAAAAAATGGCTGACACAATTCAGCTTTGGAGACTTTGCTTGTCGCCGTCATCAACGGATTAAGGCTTAATGCCAATTGAGTCAAGCGGGCTTTACGGTGTTTACTGCGGCCATACTCTTGCCACTGAGTGTCCGCAGTAGAAATATCATTCATCACCGCCCACGCAATCAATGCTGTGGGTGTGTCGGCTTTAATAATGGCTGACTCACCCAATAGCTGCCCAGAATTATGCGGCTGGCGATATAAATAAAATCGTGACTCTTTAAGGCTATGGATAATGGTTAAATGAGGCTCGATTATTGAGCTGCTCCACAGCTTGTTTAAAGGTAATAATTGATGCTCATCGTCACTGAAATAAGTATGAAGTTTACGGGCAAGGATCCCTAACTCTTCCACTCTAAAGCGATCGCTTAATGCTTGTTTTGAGGCAAAGTCCAATAAGGTGCGATAACTGATTAGTAGCAATTCATTAAGCTGCTTGTTAAACCATTTCAGTTGCCCTGAATGCCAGTGCTGGCTGTTATCCAGTGTTTCTAACAAACTATGGGGCCAACCCCAGTCCTCAACCAATTGCTGCATTTTATCTCTGCGCCAATCTCTGGCCACGCAGCGATTTGTTAAATTGACCCCACACTTAAGATAAAAACAACGGCGGACAATTTCGAGGCGGCGCGTGTCCCGTCGCCCGAGTAGATATGCTTCAATACGCTGATATAAAATTAAATAGGCATCATTGGATTCAGTAAAATCCCCTTGCAGGCACTGTTGCCAAATCTGCTGGGTAATAAAATTTGCTTGCGGGTACTCTGCGGCATAGGTTTCCAGCAGCAATACCTTAAGCAAGGCTTTATGGGGTTTATTGAGCCCCTTATAGAGTTGCCATAATGAGGCGCCAAAATATTCAGTTGCCGGCATGGATTGCACATCGCCTAAAAACAACACTTCGTTATCAGCGTCAGCACCCGGCCACCACCCCGCCGCTTTACCAGACAAACGAATATGGGAGCGATAAAATTCTTCTAATAATAACCAATGCTGGGTGCTGCCACTGTGCTCTTCGCCAAGGGAGCTGTAACAATTATCAAATGCGCTGCATTCTCTAAACTGTAATGGGTGTACCAGATAAAAATTCACTTCAAAATCAAAACTTGCAAACCACTGAGTCAATTGGTCTGTTTTTTCAGTAACTAATGCTAAATCAGCATGACTTAAGCTTGATTTGTAAACCAACCACACATCAACATCACTTTTAGGGTTTTGGCCAAAACTTGCGGTGCTGCCCATGGAATACACTCCTTCGAACGCACTGGGCTGGGCTGCTTGCAGATCTAAACTGGGTAAATGCAGACTGTGACGCGCCTGTTCCATAGCAGGTGTCATGTCAAATTGGCTGATCCCAAAAGGCGTTAAAGCGGAGTTACTGCCGGGCAGTTGCACATTATGATGATGGATCAAATAAGGAATGATATCGAAAAGCTGTTGCTGAATTGGCGACAATAAGGATTTAACCCGTTCATATCGAACAAGATTGAGTTGATTAGCTATCTCGATGGAGCGATAAACCTTTTGATTCAAAGTATCATCCTGTTACTAGCACTAAGTTACTAATTATCAACATACTGCAGCGCAGTTAAAAACCATGTTGATTAGCGTTAAATAAATTAGTAGAAACGTGATCATGTTAGCACTTTTATTTAAATACACCAGCAAATGAGATCTGCATCACAAAAAACTACGTGCATAGTTCAAACAATCGCTATCGATTTGTTACATCTGCTTTCTGGCAATGTTAGCATTATTGCAATTAAGTCTATTGATGGAACTCTTTGGCATGTCTCAAAATGTTATTCGTATCGCTACACGTAAAAGCCCACTTGCAATGTGGCAAGCAGAATTCGTAAAAGCAGAACTTGAACGTATTCATTCAGATTTAACCGTAGAGCTATTACCAATGAGCACAAAAGGAGACGTTATTTTAGATACGCCTCTGGCTAAAGTTGGCGGTAAAGGTCTTTTTGTTAAAGAACTTGAAGTTGCCATGCTTGAAAATCGCGCTGATATCGCGGTGCATTCAATGAAAGATGTACCGGTAGACTTCCCTGAAGGTCTAGGTTTACAAGTGATTTGTGAGCGTGAAGATCCACGTGATGCATTCGTATCAAACACTTACAAAACCATTGAAGAATTACCACAAGGCGCTGTTGTGGGTACTTCAAGTCTTCGTCGTCAATGTCAAATCCGTGCGGCTCGCCCAGATCTCGTCATTAAAGACTTACGTGGCAATGTCGGTACTCGCTTAGCTAAATTAGATAGCGGCGATTACGATGCGATTATCCTTGCTGCTGCAGGTCTTATCCGCCTAAAACTTGATGAGCGTATTGCCAGCTTTATTTCAGCTGAAGACTCACTACCTGCAAATGGCCAAGGCGCTGTCGGCATTGAGTGCCGCATGAATGACGAACGCGTTAAAGCATTGCTTGCGCCACTTGAGCATTTAGAAACTCGTTACCGTGTTTTTGCCGAAAGAGCGATGAATATGCGCTTAGAAGGTGGCTGTCAGGTACCAATCGGTGCTTATGCTGAAATTGATGGCGATAGCTTACATCTTCGTGGCCTAGTGGGTAACCCTGATGGCAGCCAAATCATTGAAGGTAATGTGACTGGTTTAAAAACTGATGCGGTTGCATTAGGTGAGCAACTGGCTGAAGATTTACTTAGCCGCGGTGCTAAAACCATTCTAGACGCTGTTTACAACCAGTAATCGAGATGAAAGTCTTACTGTCGCGCCCTGAGGGGCGCAATCAAGCTATGGCAGATAAGCTTAAAGCGAAAGGAGTCGACTTCATGGTCACTCCTTTATTAGCTGTGGTACCTACTCACAACCGGATTAACCCCAACACCCTCACCCAAGCTGACAGCTTAATTTTTATTAGCACTAATGCGGTAAAGTTTGCAGCCATTAGCCTTAATGATAAATTTCCAGATTGTCGCTATTACGCCGTTGGCCAAGCCACCGCTGATGCCCTGTCGCAATATAACATCACTCCTGAAATTGCCCCTGAAGACAGCCAGGACAGTGAAGGCTTATTATCACTGACATCATTAAGCGATATTAAAAATCAACACATTGTTATCGTAAGAGGTATTGGCGGCCGCGAAACTATCGCTGAGCAACTGACTCTCAGACAGGCCAATGTTTGCTACTGGGAAGTCTACCAACGCAGTCTGCCAAAGCTAGATTCAGCCTTGGTTTGCAGTCAGTGGCAGCAATTCGGCATTGATACCATAATCGTCACCAGTGGCGATGTGCTAGAGAATCTAATTAAACTTGTTCCAAAAGAGTTATTTGCATGGTTGCAATCATGTCATATCATAGTCCCCAGTAATCGAGTGGAGCAAAGAGCAAAAATAGTCGGGTTAACTCACGTCACCAATGCAAGTGGCGCGAATACTCAAGCTGTTTTAGCTGCATTATCTGTTTAATCATTAGTTAGTCATTTGTATTTGCGATAATGTTTAATCCTGCCAAACTGTAACTTTGCCTTATCGTGTTTTTGCTCGCATTAATGATTTGGTCGCACTGTGGATGATCAAACTAGGTACTCAAGGACAGCTCATGGAACACAACAAACAAGATCCTAATCAACAAGCTCATTCAGACAATGATGTGATTGAATCAACTCCTGTTATCGAAGCAGATAAAGTGAGCGAACCTGAGTCAGAAAATCCCTCATCAACCACACAAAAGCAAGCCACAAACTCTGAGGCTAGCCCAGAAAAAAAACACCGTAGTAAAAGTTCATGGTGGGTGCGTTTCAGTATTCTTATTTGCCTGATCATTGCCATTGGCGGAATAGGCCTAAGCTATCTGCTATGGATGGAACTGCAAGAGCAAAAACAGCAGCTGCAAACTCAAAACCAACAAACCAGCGTAATAGGTAGTCAAGTCACGCAAGCGCTGGTAGAACCCAATAAACGCATTGCAGTATTAGAAGCCCAGCAACAGCAAAATTCACAGGCTTATCAGCAACAAGCGCAGTTAGCTAAATCACAACAGCAATTACAGCAACGGGTCGCTACACTGGCTCAGCGTAATCCAAATAACTGGATGGCATCTGAAGCTGAATACTTAGTCCGTATGGCAGCTAGAAAACTGGCTCTTGAAAACGACCCTAAAACAGCAGCAAGTTTATTAACATCTGCTGATGAGCGTATTGAAGCAATGAAAGATCCCACCTTATTGCCGATACGCCGCGCACTTGCCAATGATCTCGCCCGAACTAATTCCATCAAAACCACTGATGTGGCAGGCACCATTTACGCTATTGATGGCATACTTAATCAGTTAGATACCTTGCCATTGAATCGCGCTAAAGCCCAAGCAGCAGAAGACTTGGCGGAGCAAAATGCCATCTCAGATTCAGTAGATGACTGGCAAAGTAATTTAGCCAAGACTTGGCATTCAGTAACGGATGGTTTTATCACTATTCGTAAGCGCACTACAGATCTTGAGCCGCTACTAGCCCCAGATCAGCAATGGTATCTGGTTGAAAATATCCGCAATAAATTACTCCAAGCTCAGTTAGCCCTGTATCAACATGATCAAGTTAATTATCGCCAATCGGTTGGCTTTGCGCGAACGTGGATCCAGCAATACTTTGATTTAGACGAAGATAAAACCCAAGAAGCGCTGCGGGCTTTAGATGCACTAATGACGGTCACCATTGAAGAAATAAACCAGCAAAAATTTGAGTCTACCCGATTACTTCAGCAGCTCATTACTTACGGTGAGTTGGTTCCAGCAGAGGAACCACAGTCATGATTAAAACTCTTGCATATGTGATTATCATTTTAATCGGTTTTTGTATCAGCCCATTTATCATCGGCAACACAGGCTATATTTATATTGCGGCGGGCGATTATCAAATAGAAACCAGTTTAGTCTTTGGTTTACTGGGGTTAATTTTATTTTATGCAGCGCTACAGATAGTTGAATGGCTGATTATTTTCCTACTGAATATCATTATTCATAGCCGCTATTTACCTGATCGCTGGCGCAAACAAGCCGCTAAAAAACATACCTTACAAGGGGCCTTAGCACTGGCAGAAGAAGACTGGCCTAGTGCTGAAAAAGCCATGTCTAAAGGCGCAGCAAAAGGCGAACTGCCGGCTTTGAATTTATTTGCCGCCGCCCGCGCTGCTCATCATCAACACAATAGCCAAGCCCGTGATCAATATTTAGCTCAAGCGGCAGAAGATCCGCTAGCACAAACCGCAGCCAGAACCTCAAAAACTCGCTACCTTATCCAACAGGGTCAATTAGCTGAGGCGAGAATAGAGCTACAATTACTCAATCCAACCAGTAAAAGTAAAACCCCAGTGCTAAAATTAGCCTTGGATTTATATCAGTTACAGGGTGACTGGCAAGCATTAAAGTTACTTTTACCTGCTATTAAAAAACGTCAAATCGTTACTGATGAGATATTTAATAATATAGAGCAACAAACTAATATTGCCCTATTGACTGCTGCAACTGAATCTAACGAACAAGATCTTGAGAAGTGTTGGCACTGGCTTAGTAAAACAGAGCGCAGTCAACCGACTCTCATCGCCATTTATGCTCGCGGCTTATGCCAGTATGAACGTAAAAAAGATGCCTTAAAGCTGCTTTCTAAGAGTTTGAAAGTCGAACCCAGTAACAGCATTTTATCGGCCTTGCCCCACATACTAGATGCTGACGATGATGAAATAAGAAAACTACTGCAACGTTACCAGCAAACCCATGAGCATGATGCTGGATATCAAGTGTGTTTAGCCAAGTTAGCCATGCAAAAACGTGATACTAAAGTCGCAAAAGAGCACTGGACAAAAGTATGTGACGTATCACCATTACGACAGCATTGGTTGGCATTAGCACAAGTGCAAGAGCAACTCGGTGAAAATACCGCTGCACTACAAAGTTATCGAAAAGCGGCTAATGCTAGCGAGTAAAACTTGTGCAAATATTAAGCAATAATTTCATAATGAATTAATCGCTTTCTATAATCAGTTAGACACTAAAGCCTGCCATTTGGCAGGTTTTTTTATCGCTTTTTTCTACGTGAAACAAGCTAATCTAGCAACAAATATCTCATGAATAGCCTACCAACATCACCTAATGCTAATGTATTAAAAATTTAACATTTGCCTGTAATCACTTAGTTGTACTGATTTACAAGACTTTTCTATTTCCCTCTTAAATTCATTAGTTTATTACGAAGAACTAGATGGTCAAAAAATTGACCTATAGTAAGGCTACTGCTAAAATTGTTAACTTGCGGTTAATTTAACTTTCAAACTTATAACAGCAAATACCTCGATATGCATAGTTATGCTAACACTATGAATATCAGGTTAAATGCGGGTTATTGGAGCTAAGGTCATGAGTTCTGTTGTAACGACAAAAAATGGTGTTTTAAATTCAACTAATGGAGAGATTACTCTCACGTTGAACAATGAAACAAAAAACATTCTTCCAGGAGATACTATTCCTGCAGGGGCAGAACTCCAAGTAGCCGATGGCATTGCGTTTGTGGTGACCTTTGATGATGGCACTATTCTCAATGGTGACAACATAGCTGAAAACTTATCGGCCGAAACTATCATAGATATGACCACAGATGAGCTCACTGAGATTGAAGCCCTACAGGCATTAATTGAATCCGGTGAAGATCCAACCGCTGAACTACCTGAAACCGCAGCAGGTGAGACAGCAACAAATCAAGGTGGTAGTGATTTCGCTTCATTAGCTCGTGAAGGCTCGGAAACTATTGCTACAGCAGGCTTTGATACCTCTTTTGATGCACCAGATATTTTAACCGCGAGTCTTTCATTAGGTGATGATGGCGTTGATGCGCTAAATAACAACTTTAATGTAGCTCAGTTTACCGATAATTTTGTCAATGGCGTATCCTTTACCACCTCTTCTGGATTATCAGGTTTTACCGGTGATTTGGGTTCACCGGGATCATTTGCTTACCTCCCTGGCGACACCATTACCTTTATGGTCGGCGGTGTCACTATTGCTACTTTTAGTGCCGATGTCATTCAAGGGGATATTTTATTCCTGCAAGATATTGCTGGCACTTTGCTGTCTGATACCAACATGGATTATGTTGAGAACATGGCTATTTTCCTTCAAGCCTTGGATAACGATTTATCCGACGGCATTGATGACGGTATTTTAAATACCAATAGCCTGATCAATAATGATGACAGCTACAGCACTAATATCAATATTTTATTATCTGTTCACGAGGCATTAGCCAATTATATTGATCCCACCACAGGCCAACCTTTAAATATTGCCACTGCAGGTAAAGAGATGATATCTCAAGTACTTGCTGAGTTAGGCATTATTTTTACCCGCGATACCGAAAGACAAGAAGATGGTCAGAATGTCTTCGAAACCATTGCAATGGAGCATGTTGCAGATACCATTGATGATATTGCAGGCGATAGAACCCCTGATGAACATGACGAACGTACCGTAGATATCCTTGACGTACCCGGTGGGTTAATTACCTACAACTATAATGAATTAGATGGTCAAATTACTTTCTCAGCCAACGATTTACTAGAAGGTGCTGTAGGCCAACAGGTTATCGACCAAAACTTATTGGTTAGCAATGTTAGACTCAGCGCAGCTTTTGAGGACATTGGGACTTTACAAGATTTAGGTGATGGCAATTTTGTCATTATCTTAAATGAAGGTATTACCCAATACGATCTTGAAGGCCTAAGTATTGATTACCGTGTAGAAGATTGGACCGTCTTCAGAGACGTCACTTCAGCGACCCAAGATCAATATAAATCACATCTATCTGCTAATATTCCAGATGTTTTTGAAGATGTTGGTTTTAATCAATTCACTTTAAATAGTGAACTCACATTTGAAACCGATCAAGAACTGTTCATCACTTTCACCAGTGAATTACTCAGTGAGCAACTCGGTTACCCAATTGCCGAATATGCTGATGATTATTTAGTTCCTCTTGAATACTCGAATGATGGTGGCCTAACGTGGCAGACCATGACTGTAGGAGGGATTGATTCAAGTGGTGATCTTGCTAGACCTATATTTAGCTTCAACCTTGAAGCAGGTAACAATAGCATCCTAATTCGCGTGCCTATTTTTGATGATGCCATTATTGAACCAACTGAATATTTCAATGCCATTGTTACTGGTGAAAATGTTTATGATGAAGAACTAGAATTTGCCATTTTTGATAACGACGGTAACGGTTCAGACTTACCTGTTGTCGATATTGACTACGCCGTTGTTGTAGAAGGAATGGAGTTTGCATTATTCACGCTGACGTTAAGTGAACCAAGCACAGAAACCATTACCCTTGATTATAGCTCAGAAGAGCTAACCGCTTTATTCGGTGAAGATTTCACTAATGTAAGTGGCACTGTGACTTTCCTCCCTGGTGAAACTACAGCTTATATTAGCGTCCCTATTACAGATGATTTAATCGTAGAAGGTAGCCCTGAATTTGCGCTAATAAACTTATCTAATCCAACCAATGCTGTACTAGGTGATACTCAGGCTACGTTACGTATTTATGATAATGATCTTCCTGATAATACAAACATTACTTTAGATATTGATCCCGTCACTGGCGATAACATACTGACGCCAGATGAAGCGACTGGCACGATTACAATTACAGGTACCGTGACCGCTGATGCTTCTATCACTACCGGTATCATTATGTTGACCATTAATGGTCAAGAATACCAAGCGATTATGCAATCTGATGGTACATTCTCAGTAGATGTCGATGCGACTGACTTATTAAACGATCCCGACACTGTAATTGATGGCATTGTATATGGATACGGCGCTGATGGGGCAAAGGGAACAGCAACAGCTAACGAAGATTATGATATCCCTACAATTGCTGTAAACGACAGCATTACTGTTGCTGAAGATACTGTAGCAGAGGGTAATGTATTAGCTAATGATTCCGATACCGATGACACACTCACTGTTATTCGTTTCGAAGTTAATGGCGAAACATACTCAACTGGTACGTCAGTAACATTAGATGATGGCGTGTTAGTTATAGATGCTGATGGCAGTTATTCGTTTACCCCAAATGAAAACTGGAACGGTAACGTACCGGTGATCACCTACACCACCAACACGGGATCAACAGCGACCTTAACCATTGAAGTCACCCCGGTTGATGATGCATCGGTATTAGTGAACGACACCAACACGGTCGCCGAAGACACACCCGCCACCGGTAACGTACTGGATAATGATGCTGATGTGGATAACACCTTAACCGTGGCCACCTTCACTGTGGCAGGCGATGCCACCATTCATGATGCAGGCGATACCGTGTCTGTCGAAGACGGCAGCTTAGTCCTAAATGAAAACGGCACCTATACCTTTACTCCAAATGAAAACTGGAACGGTAACGTACCGGTGATCACTTACACCACCAATACGGGCGATACAGCGACATTAACCCTTGAAGTGACGCCTGTTGATGATAATACGGTACTTGAAAATGACAGCAATACTGTTGCTGAAGATACCGTCGCTGAAGGTAATGTTCTCGATAACGACGGCGATATCGATAACGACTTAACCGTGGTGAGTTTTGAAGTTGATGGTGTCACTTATACTGCTGGTACAGAAGTTACCGTTGAAGGCGGAACCCTCGTCATCAATGAAGATGGAGCTTACACCTTCACCCCTGAAGCTAACTGGAATGGCCAAGTTCCAGTTATTACTTACACCACCAATACTGGTGATACGGCAACATTAACCCTCGAAGTCACCCCTGTTGATGATGCTGCGGTACTTGAAAATGACAGCAATACTGTTGCTGAAGATACCGTCGCTGAAGGTAATGTTCTCGATAACGACGGCGAT
>NZ_JAUORL010000020.1:0-84091 GCF_030548015.1 Shewanella sp. 4_MG-2023 | reverse complement strand
TGTGGACGAATGCCCATGTGAAAGTAGGGTGTAATGTCTGTGATTATAAAGCAAGGTTTTATACAGACATGGAACGCAAAGGATTTATCCGCAGCTGAACATCGCCAAGCGCCTAATATCTCTCATAAGAGAGTCGATAAAGCCCTGACTTAACAGTTAGGGCTTTTTTCGTTTTTAGGATATAAATATCAACAAGTTCTGATAATTGAAGTATTTAACCATATTTTTCTGAATATAAATGTGGGCAATAAGCCAATGTAGAACCAGCTTTAAGTCAATGGCCTAATTTTTCTAAATAGAATAATTAGCCTATTACTTAAGAGTCAGGCTTTATTGTGTTTGTGATTATAGCGCTGCTTACAATTAATAATTCACTTAAGAACCTGTTGAGTGCACAAGTTGAACTTAAAACAACCTATTGCAGTATTAAATAGCAGTAACGTAATGCAGCTATCATGATGGTAAGCTATCTTGTAGGTTATTTTGCGGATTAAACTTGCTTGTTGTTTCTTTTCAAGACAGGCTTTTTAGGGATAATGATGAAACTAGAGATGATTTGTACTGGCGAAGAAGTACTATCTGGCCAGATTATAGATACTAATGCTGCCTGGGTTGCTAATACCATGATGGAGTTAGGTATTGAAATGCAGCACCGTATTACAGTTGGTGATCGCTTAGATGATCTTGTTCAAGCATTTATTGATAGAAGCCATCATGCCGATGTGATTATTATTAACGGCGGTTTAGGGCCAACCAGTGATGATATGTCAGCAGAAGCGATGGCGTTAGCTAAGGGGGAGCCTTTAGTTGAGAATGTTGAATGGCGAGAGAAATTAATTGAATGGTTTTCGCGTAACAACCGTGTGATGGCCAAGAGTAACCTTAAACAGGCTTGGTTACCTGAGTCTGCAGTAATGATTGATAATCCTGTTGGAACAGCATGTGGTTTTAGAGTTAAGTTAAATAAAGCATGGTTATTTTTTACTCCCGGTGTTCCTTTTGAATTAAAGCACATGATCACCGAGCAGTTTATTCCTTTTATTAAGGCTGAATTTAAAGCTAGTGAAAACACTGCGCTAAAAAAACTGCTTACCATAGGTCATGGGGAGTCTTCTTTAGCTGATAGCCTAGCGGATTTAACTTTGCCTGATGGTGTCACCTTAGGTTACCGCTCTTCTATGCCACATATTGAGATTAAAATATTTGCTCGTGGCGATGAAGCAATTAGACAACTCTCAAGCGTTACCCAAGAAGTCAAAGCGATTCTCGGTACTGCAGTGGTCGCTGATGATAAGCCCACACTTGCTGCAGAAATTCATCAACGTTTATATCAATCTGGTTTTAGTTTAAGTGTTGCAGAGTCTTGTACTGGCGGTTTAGTAACGAGCCAGTTAATTGATTTTGCAGGCAGCTCATCTTATTTACATCATGGCTTAGTGACCTATAGCAATGAATCGAAAGTCAAAGTACTAGGGGTTAATCCACAGGTTTTGGATGATCACGGCGCGGTTTCTATTCAAACTGTTGAGGCTATGGCTAAAGGCGCTAGAGAGATTTTAGATAGTGATTACGCCTTATCTACTAGTGGCATAGCTGGAC
Source organism: Shewanella sp. 4_MG-2023 (assembly GCF_030548015.1). Lineage (NCBI taxonomy): Bacteria > Pseudomonadati > Pseudomonadota > Gammaproteobacteria > Alteromonadales > Shewanellaceae > Shewanella > Shewanella sp. 4_MG-2023. Next base: position 82,492 of record NZ_JAUORL010000020.1, on the reverse strand, counting down.
CTGATGGAGGTTCAGAGGAAAAACCTGTTGGGACAGTGGCCATTGCGCTGGCGACTAAAAATGCGGTATATAGTCAGATGATTAAAGTTTCCAGCCGCTCACGAAGTTTGGTGCGCAGTTTAAGCGCTGCAGTTGCCTATGACATGTTACGCAGAGCATTATTAGATGAAGCGATTATTGTTGATTACCCATCAATAAAACGTTTTGATAAGTAATTGAGCTTATTGTCTTTATATAAAAAAAGTAGCAATATTTATTGCTACTTTTTTTGTTTCAGTTGCATAATTAAGGTTTAAAACTTAATGACAATCTTGCCTTTTTGCACTTCAATCTCTTTGGTGATTGAGGCCATTAGTGCTTGATTAGCATCATTTTCATCCAGCACGTAGACAGGTTGCGATGCTAGAAAAGTACTAAGAAACATCATTAGCTGTGGTGTGATTGATGAAAGCATTTTTTCAATATCTGCGGGGGTTGATTTAACCTCAACCAAATCTAACTTCTTTAAATAGATGCTTTTGGTTTCAACGTCATACCAAGGCTCAGCCTCAAATGTTGTCACAAGATCCGCTTCTATAGATTTGAAAGGGTTTTTAACGGCCATTCTTGTTTGGGCTGTGACCGCAATAGTATTGGGCTTGTGGCCCAATTCTACTTCCATATCATTGAGTTTAAGTTGAAGCCCAAAAACTTGGTTACCTTGGGAGACTTCATAATGCATCTCGTTATTTAGGTAATCTTCAACTTCAGACTCACTAATGCTGTACTGAGTGGCGCAACCAGTCAGTAATAGCATTAGTAAACCTAAACCACATTTAAGTATGCGCATTAGCCAGTGTTTCTCATTCCTGCTGCGACGCCAGCAATGGTTAACATCAGTGCAAGTTCTACTTGTTTAGATGCTTGATCTTCATTACGGGTACGAGCGAGCAATTCAGCTTGTAAAAAGTTGAGTGGGTCAATATACGGGTTACGTAACTTAACAGACTCGCGGTTCCAAGGTGTATGCGCCATTAACTCTTCTGATTGGGTTAATGACAATACCTCATCAATACCTAATTGTAGGCTGGCGCGCAGCTTTATGCCCAAATGTTTTAATTCATCAGGAACAAGGCAGCTATCGTAATAACTAGCAAGGTTTGGCTCCGCTTTCATGTATACCATTTCAAGCATTGAAACACGGGTCTCAAAGAATGGCCATTGTTGCTCCATTTCTATGAGTAAATCAGCTTCACCTCGTTGTGACGCGGCTTGTAGTGCTTCGCCTGCACCTAACCATGCTGGTAGCATTAGGCGGTTTTGAGACCATGCAAATATCCATGGGATGGCACGTAAACTCTCAATGCCGCCATCGACACGACGTTTTGCTGGGCGACTCCCTAATGGCAGTTTACCTAGTTCAACTTCAGGTGTCGCTGCGCGAAAGTAAGCCACAAAATCAGGCTCTTCACGGACGATGCCGCGATAGGCTTTAACTGAATCATCTGCTAAGCGCTGCATACAGTCACGCCATTGCTGTTTAGGCTCAGGTGGCGGCAGTAAGGTTGCCTCCATAACTGCTGAAGTATATAAAGCCAAGCTTTGAACGGCCACTTTAGGTAGGCCAAATTTAAAGCGGATCATCTCCCCTTGTTCGGTGACACGAATTCGACCATCAACAGAACCCGGTGGTTGCGATAAAATTGCTTTATGAGCTGGTCCGCCGCCTCGGCCAATGGAGCCACCACGACCATGGAACAGCATCAGTTTTACATCTGCTTTCTTACATACTGCTACTAATTGCTCTTGGGCATGATATTGCGCCCATGCAGCAGCAATCACGCCGGCATCTTTGGCTGAATCTGAATAGCCGATCATCACCTCTTGCATGCCTTTGGTGTAACCGCGATACCAGTCAATATTAAGCAGTTGAGTCATGCAATCAGCTGCTGTGGTTAAATCACTTAATGTTTCAAACAATGGCACTACGCGCATTGGATGCTGGCAGCCACTTTCTTTAAGTAATAACAGCACCGCTAATACATCTGATGGCTTACTTGCCATTGAAATAACATATGAACCCAGTGCTGTCGCAGGCTGGCTTGCAACCAGTTTACAGGTGTTAAGCACTTCTTGTACGTCAGCCGTTGGTTGCCACGTGCTTGGAATAAGCGGTCTGCGACCTGTTAGCTCACGTAATAAAAACGCCTGCTTTTCGTTTTCATCCCAGTGATCATAGTCACCTAGGCCTAAGTAGCGTGTTAGCTCGGCAATGACGTCGCTGTGACGTTCAGCATCTTGGCGGATATCCAACCTGAGCATATGGATACCGAAACAGGCCATACGGCGAAGAATATCTAACAATAATCCGTTGGCAATAAGCCGCATACCTGATGAGGTTAAACTACGGTATAGCAGCTCTAGTGGTAGCTTTAAGTCTTCAAGTTCCCAAATAGTTTCATCAGGTTTCATATCGACTTGATGACCTTCAAGGCGGATATTTAAGTAGTCGATGGTATTACGTAATTTGTTACGTAGATCACGCAGCACATCACGGTAGGGCTCTTTACTGTTATTGGTTAATGCCATCAGTTCTTCACTGGCATCTTCCATGGATAATTCATTAATCAGCTTAACGATATCTTTGAGGTATAAGCGTGCGGCAGCATGGCGGTTTCGTAGTAATACTTCTTGTGTGACGACAGAGGTAACGAATGGGTTGCCGTCTCTATCTCCGCCCATCCAGCTAGAAAAACGTACTGGGCATATGTCTGTGGAAATTTGTTTGCCCGTTTTAGCTTGTACATGATCATTGAGCTGGCGTAAGAAGTCGGGTACAGCTTGCCATAGTGATGTTTCAATTGTGCTAAGTCCCCAGCGAGCTTCATCAACAGGGGTTGGCCTGTCATGACGAATTTCATTGGTATGCCATATTTGTGCGATGAGCTGGCGTAAGCGTAAATGAGATTGGCCTATTTCTCGCTCAGTTAGTTGCTGATTTTCTTGCTCTGTCAGACAATCGACCACCGCGGAGTATTTTTGAATGAGGGTGCGACGTGAAATCTCGGTGGGATGTGCTGTGAGTACTAAATCGATATCGAGGTTTTCAAGACACTGAATAACCTCTTGCTCATTGGAGCTGCTGTTAAGCATTCGTCCAAGTAGCTGCTCTACTGGATCCGGTGTACATACAAGCTCATCACAATTACGGCTAATGGTATGGAATTGCTCCGCGATATTCGCCAAATTAAGGAATTGATTGAAGGCTTTGGCAAACGGGACTAATTCTTCATCAGGAAGCGAGTTGAGTAAAGTGAGCATCTGTTGGCGTGATTCTGCATTTCCTTGGCGGGATTCTTTAGCCAAAATGCGGATTTGCTCGACCTTTTCGAGAAAACCTTCACCAAGATGATCGCGCATAGTATCACCTAAAATTTGTCCTAAGTTGCTGACATTAGAACGCAAGGATGCATACATATCGGCGGTTTGATCTGCCATAATTACTCCATAAGTTACTTAATAAGCGGTGACAATTTTTCCATAAGCTTTAGCACAATAGCGAGCGACAACTGCTTGGTCAATGGCTGATGAGATAAATTCAAAAGCCATTAATCTGCTTGTTGTTATTTAATACAAGCTTGATAAATCAGTTTTTTAATGAGCTCAACCGTTGGGGTTAAATATTCAAGGCCAATATATTCATCGGGCTGATGGGCCTGATTGATACTCCCGGGGCCAAGTACTAATGTTTGACAGCCTAATTGATTTATATAAGGCGCTTCAGTGGCGTAATTGACCACTTCGGCTTGGCTATTTGCAAGCTCAGTAACCAGCTTGGTCCAATAACTATCAGCTTTTCCTGCAAATGACTCAGAGCCTGGGTATAAGGTGCGTACTTCAATACTGCCTGGATATTGCTTATTAATTTCAGCAAGGTAGTTAATGACCATTAACTCTAAATCAGCTAATTCAATACCGGGCAGTGGGCGAATATCAAGGTGTAAGTCGCAGCAGCCACAAATACGGTTGGCTGCATCGCCGCCGTGAATATGGCCAAAGTTCATGGTTGGGTAGGGCACGCTAAAGGCATCTTCTCGGTAGTTTTCACTTAAGTGTTGCTTGAGCTTTATTAACTGACCTGTGACTTGATGCATTATCTCGATGGCATTAAGCCCACGTGCAGGATCTGATGAATGACCACTGCGACCAATAACGCGAATACCTTGGGCTAAATGGCCTTTATGCATATAAACCGGCTTTAAGCTGGTTGGCTCGCCGATAATGGCATAATCTGGTGCTATAGATGTTGATTCAGCAAAGGCTTTAGCGCCATTCATGGTGGTTTCTTCATCGGCACTGGCAAAAATATGTAATGGACGCTTTAACTCAGTTAATGGGATGTCTTTTAACGCTTCCATGATTAGGGCAAAAAAGCCTTTCATATCGCAGGTACCTAGGCCATACCAGCGATTGTCTTTCTCAGTTAATTCAAATGGACTTTGGCTCCAACGACCTTCATCAAAGGGAACGGTATCGGTGTGGCCAGCTAATAACAAGCCGCCTTTGCCAGAACCAATGGTGGCGACAAGGTTTTGTTTACCTCTGCTATCAGCGACAGTACTAATTGTGCAGTCAAACCCCATGTCGCTAAACCAAGACTGTAGCAGTGCAATAACTGCATGGTTACTCATATCTTGTTCTACTTCTAAGGCACTGATTGAAGGTAGTGCAATCAACTGTTTAAAAGCATCTTTTAATTCTGGTAGTGAGTTCATAAGGGCCTTTTATAAATATTTAATTAAATAATCATTCATAATTATTGCATAAGTAATGTTTTGTGTTAGTCTAGCAAACAGCTAAGGAATTCACCATAACTTGATAAATATTTAAGAACTATAGATATGTATGTAATTGCGATTCAATTCACTGTAACAGATCCCAAAGTAAACTATTCTCGACGATAGTTTTAATCTCGAGCACCCTGCTCATATTTCAAATAAAAATTAATAGTTTACTGACTTAAAGATGACAACATAATGAAAAAAATCGCAATAATTGGTGCTAGTGGTTATACCGGAGCACAAATCACCGCTCTTATTGATGCGCAAGCGTCACTATCGATCCAAGGCTTATATGTTTCTGAAAACAGCCTAGATAAAGGCCGGTTATTAGCAGATCTATACCCGAGTTATCAACACATTCAAATTCCTCTGTCACCGTTATCGGCTGATGCTAAACAAGCCATCGTTGATCAAGCTGACGCTGTTGTATTAGCAACAGAGCATTCAGTTAGTTTGGAATTGGCCGCATTCTTTTATAACCAAGGTTTAGCTGTATTTGATTTAAGTGGCGCATATCGGTTTGCTGATACCGCTCAATATCCTAAATGGTATGGTTTTGAACATACTCAAGCAGCAGTGCTTGCTGATGCGGTTTACGGCCTAGCAGAATGGAACGCGCAAGCCATTGCTAATAGCAAAATGATTGCTGTGCCAGGTTGTTATCCAACTGCATCACTCACAGCGCTAAAACCATTAAAACCATTGTTAACTGATGCTTACCCTGTAATTAACGCAGTCAGTGGTGTGACCGGTGCAGGCAGAAAAGCCCAATTGCATACCAGTTTTTGTGAAGTCAGCTTAACCCCCTATGGTGTATTAGGGCATAGACATCAACCAGAAATCGCCACCCAGCTGGGTCAAGAAGTTATCTTTACCCCGCATTTAGGTAATTTTAAGCGTGGAATTTTAGCCACCATTACTGTGCAACTTAAAGCGGGTACTACAGAAGCTGACATTGCTAAAGCTTATGGCGTATATGATGACTCGCCACTGGTGAGCGTAAAGCATAACCAATTTCCTAAAGTCGATGATGTGGTGCTAACACCCAATTGTATCGTGGGCTGGAAGTTTGACCCGCAAAGCAATTACCTAGTGGTCGCTAGCGCCATTGATAATTTAATGAAAGGCGCTGCAAGCCAAGGTCTGCAGTGCATTAATATTCACTTCGGTCTATAACAGGAGCCTTGATTATGTCTAATACCAACCCTGTTATCGTACTTAAAGTGGGTGGCGCGCTGTTGCAATCAGAGCCTGGCATGGCAGAGTTGATGTCAGTAGTTGCTGAAATGATGCAGCAAGGGCAGAAAGTGATTTTTGTTCACGGCGGTGGTTGCTTGGTCGATGAACAGCTCGAAGCTAATGGCAAGCAAACGATTAAGCTTGAGGGCCTGCGTGTTACCCCTGCTGATCAGATCCCGATTGTTGTTGGCGCTTTGGCAGGCACATCGAATAAAATTTTACAGGCCGCGGCAATTAAAGCTGGCATCGTCAGTGTGGGCATGAGCTTGGCTGATGGCAATATCGTCAATGCCAAAATTAAACATGAAAAGTTAGGTTTGGTGGGGGAAGTATCACCGAATGATCCGAGTTATTTAACTTATTTATTGTCGCAAAACTGGTTACCTATTTGCAGTTCAATCGCGATTTCACCAGCGGGCGATATGCTGAATGTCAATGCCGATCAAGCCGCTACCGCATTAACTAAACTCGTTGCCGGTCAGCTGGTGTTATTGTCAGACGTACCCGGTGTACTTGATGCTAAAGGTGAGTTAATTGCCCAATTAGATCAACAACAAATTAGCTCGCTTGTGGAGCAAGGTGTGATTGAAAAAGGCATGAAAGTAAAAGTTGAAGCGGCATTAGAGGTCGCTCAATGGATGGGCAAAGCCGTACAGGTCGCCTCATGGAAACAACCCCAACAATTAATAGCATTAACTAACGGACAATCCGTTGGCACTCAAATTCAGCCTTAGGAGCAAAGCTAATGGAACACTTATTATCACTTAAAGACTTGTCGCAAACCCAGCTATTAGACTTACTGGCTTTGGCGAAAAAAATTAAAGCAAACCCAGCTGATTATAATCAAGCGCTGGCAGGCAAAAGTGTGGTGATGTTATTTGAAAAGCCATCACTGCGTACTCGAGTAAGTTTTGATATCGGTATTAACAAGCTAGGTGGTCATTCAGTTTATCTTGATCAACAAAATGGTGCATTAGGCAAACGTGAGCCAGTATCTGATTTTGCGACTAACATTTCGTGCTGGGCAGATGCGATTGTAGCAAGAACTTTTTCGCATACAACTATTGCAGGTCTTGCTGAACATGCGTCAGTTCCGGTGATTAATGCGCTATGTAATTTGTACCACCCTTGCCAAGGCTTAGCAGACTTTTTGACCTTATCAGAGAAGTTTGATGATGTAAGTAAAGTGAAATTAGCTTACCTAGGTGATGGTAACAATGTGACACACTCTTTGATGTATGGCGCTGCTATCTTAGGTGCGACCATGACTGTAGTTTGCCCGCCAGGCCACTTCCCTGACGGCAATATTGTCTGTGAAGTACAAGCTTTGGCTGCCAAGCATGGTGGCAAGCTTATCTTGACCTCGGATGTGAGTGAAATGGGCCCGCAAGATGCCATATACACAGATACGTGGATCTCAATGGGCGACAATACTTCAATGGCAGAAATTGAAGCGAAATTTAAGCCTTATCAAGTTAATAGTGAATTAATGAATAAGGTAGGTGCCAATTACTTTATGCATTGTTTGCCAGCTTACCGTGAAGTGGAAGCAACAGCAGAAGTAGTGGATGGTGAAGGTTCACTTATCCTCCAGCAAGCAGAAAACAGAATGCATGCACAAAACGCCGTATTGGTTACTTTGTTAGGTTAATAAATCATATTTTCATCAGCTGGCGTTAGCGAGCTTTTATAAAACAAATTTACGTTAGGAATTACCATGTCAATTGCAGCACAACCAAATATTAAAAAAGTCGTATTAGCTTACTCGGGTGGATTAGACACCTCAGCGATTATCCCATGGCTAAAAGAAACCTATGATAATTGTGAAATTGTCGCCTTTTGTGCTGATGTTGGTCAAGGTGCAGAAGAACTTGAAGGTTTATATGAAAAAGCCATCGCATCAGGTGCTTCAGAGTGTTATATCGTCGATTTAAAAGAAGAGCTGGTGGCTGATTATATTTATCCGACTATTGCCACAGGTGCTATCTATGAAGGTACGTACTTACTGGGTACCTCAATGGCGCGTCCAATTATTGCTAAGGCGCAAGTAGAAGTCGCCCGTAAAGTTGGCGCTGATGCGGTATGTCATGGTTGTACCGGTAAAGGTAATGACCAAGTACGTTTCGAGGGTTGTTTTGCCGCACTTGCACCAGAGTTAACCGTTATTGCGCCTTGGCGTGAATGGTCAATGGTCAGCCGTGAAGATTTGCTTGATTACCTTGCTGAAAGAAACATCGAAACTACAGCATCAGCGACTAAGATTTATAGCCGTGATGCCAACGCATGGCATATCTCTCACGAAGGCGGTGAGTTAGAAGATCCGTGGAATGAGCCAAGCAAAGAAGTATGGACCATGACAGTGGCACCAGAAGATGCCCCAAATACCCCTGAGTATGTTGGGCTAACCATCGCCAATGGTCGTGTTACTCATGTTGATGATGTTGCGCTATCTCCATATGACGCACTAATGAAGCTAAATGAATTAGCTGCAGCACACGGTGTTGGTCGTATCGACATTACCGAAAACCGTTTAGTGGGCATGAAGTCTCGTGGCTGTTATGAAACCCCTGGTGGAACAGTGATGTTTGCAGGCCTACGCGCAATCGAAGAGCTAGTGCTCGATAAAACAAGCCGTGAGTGGCGTGAGCAAGTCGGCGCACAAATGGCTCATCTTGTATATGATGGACGTTGGTTTACGCCATTGTGTAATTCATTGATTGCCGCGTCAGAATCTTTAGCTGAATTAGTTAACGGCGAAGTGGTCGTCAAACTTTATAAAGGCCAAGCAAGTGTGGTGAAAAAGCGCTCTCCAAACAGCTTATATTCAGAAGAGTTCGCGACCTTTGGTGACGACAATGTTTATGACCAAAAAGATGCAGCAGGCTTTATCCGCCTTTACTCTTTATCAAGCCGTATTAGAGCATTAAATACCAAGTAATTTCCTGTTATTTAAGATTGATACGGGGCTCATATAGCCCCGTTTTTATAGAATAAGTTAAAAGAGGGTATCGACATGGCGTTATGGGGCGGAAGATTCAGTCAAGAAAGCAGTGCATTATTTAAATTATTTAATGACTCATTACCAGTAGATTATCGTTTAATTGAAGAAGATATTATTGGCTCAATTGCATGGGCTTCAGCAATCACTTCAGTGGGCATTTTAACCCAAGCAGAATGTGAGCAATTGCATGGTGCGCTAAATGAGCTACTTAGCGAAGTTGCTGACAAACCAGAATTGATTATTGCTTCTGGCGCAGAAGATATTCACAGTTTTGTGGAGCAGTCTTTAATTGCCAAAGTAGGCGACCTAGGTAAAAAGCTGCATACAGGGCGTTCGCGTAATGACCAAGTAGCCACAGATTTAAAACTATGGTGTAAAAAAGAAGGTCAGCACTCACTTACATTACTGAAAAAGCTCTCTGCTGAACTTGTTAAGCTTGCTGAGCGTGAAATTGATGCTGTGATGCCTGGCTATACCCATCTGCAAAGAGCTCAGCCAGTCTTATTTGGCCATTGGTGTTTAGCTTACGTAGAAATGTTTGAACGTGACATTAGCCGTTTAGAAGATGCACTAAAGCGTGCTGATACTTGTCCATTAGGCACTGGCGCCCTTGCGGGAACAGCTTATCCAATGGACAGGCATCAAATTGCACAATCATTAGGCTTTGCTGCGCCAACCTTAAATAGCTTAGATTCAGTGTCAGATCGTGATCATGTTGTTGAGTTATGTAGCGACGCTTCAATAAGCATGATGCATTTAAGCCGTATGGCTGAAGATTTAATTTTCTTTAACAGTGGTGAAGCAGGTTTTATTGAGCTTGATGACGAAGTGACATCTGGTTCATCTTTAATGCCACAAAAGAAAAACCCTGACGCCTTAGAGTTAATTCGAGGCAAAACGGGCCGTGTCTATGGCAGCTTAATGGGTATTCTTACTACCATGAAAGCATTGCCACTGGCTTATAACAAAGATATGCAAGAAGACAAAGAAGGCTTATTTGATGTCATGGATAGCTGGTCTATTTGTCTTGAAATGGCAGCATTAGTATTAAGTGGCTTGCAAGTTAACCGTGAAAGAACTTTAGTAGCAGCTCAGCAAGGTTATGCTAATTCTACCGAGCTTGCAGATTATCTGGTCGCTAAAGGTATGCCATTTAGAGAAGCGCACCATGTTGTTGGTGAGGTGGTCGTGGCTGCCATTGCCAAACAAACTCCATTAGAAGATTTTGTTATTTCAGAGCTACAGCAATTTAGTCCAATTATCAGTGATGATGTTTATGAGTGCTTAACGATTGAGTCATGCTTAGCAAAACGTGAAGCTTTAGGCGGTACCTCGTTAGCGCAAGTAAAATATGCATTAGCGCAGAAACAAGCTAATAGCTAAACAATATGTAAGCCTTATTAGTTTATATTTGTTTCTTTTAGGCTTAAATGAAAAGTCCGCAGTGATTAATCACTGCGGACTTTTTAATGCATTAACACCAGACTAATTTTTAAAAATAACTGCTGGTGGATTTATTTACTGAAATAAATCATCTGCCGGATTCTCTATAAACAGATCATCTTCGATAACTTCTTCTGTGGCATATTCAGTCGGCTCAGTGCCTTCGATAAAATATTCAAATGAAGTGGTGTAATCTGTTTTACGGGTTAATTTGCCACTAGCTAAGTCAATACGCGCCGAAATAATCCCTTTAGGTGGAATGCTCGCAACTTCTTCGGTACCAGTGAGCGCTTGGTTCATAAAATCATTCCAACCAGGCCCTGCTGTTTTTGCCCCAGCTTCAGCCCCTGATATTTGATTTTCAGGACCATCGGCAACCCAGCTGGTTCTGCCTAGTTTACGGCTGTGATCGTCAAAACCAACCCAGAATGTCGAGGTGAGAGTGGGGTTAAAGCCACTAAACCAAGTATCGCGGGATTCATTGGTGGTACCGGTTTTACCTGCAATGTCACGACGCTTTATCAAGCGTGATGCTCGCCAAGCGGTACCATTCCAGCCTGTGCCTTTACTCCAATTGCCGCCACCCCAGATTACACTTTTGAGGGCTTCAGTAATTAAGAAGGCGGTTTGCTCTGAAATGATCCTAGGAGCGTAGCGCGCGTTTTCATCTCCACAAGCAGCAATACCAGTATCACTAATATTAGAACTAGTCTCAGCACTAGCAAGTGTATTGTCTAAGCTGTTTTCAGTTTCAACTGGCGCTTGCTGTGAGCTAACAAACTCATTAGCCATTGCTGCAAAAGGGTCATCAATGCTGTTGGTTGTCTTATTAGTCGCATCATCAACCTCATTGACATCTAGGGTGCAGGCCAGTGCAGGCGACGCTTTTTCAATGACATTGTCATATGAGTCAGTAACCTTACTAATATAATAAGGTTCAACTAAATAGCCGCCATTAGTAAAGACATTAAAGGCGGTGGCGACTTGCAGTGGTGTTACTGAAGGGGACCCTAAAGCGACAGATTCATTTCGTGGTAAATCAGCAGGGTCAAATCCAAAGTCAACTAAGGTATCTATGGTGTTATCTAAGCCAATATGACGCATGGTACGAACGGACATTACGTTGATAGACTGAGCTAAGCCAATGCGTAAACGTGTTGGACCGCCATAAATGTCAGGTGAATTTTTTGGTCGCCATGCCGTACCTTGACGAGTATCGGGCTTATTAATCGGAGCATTATTGATTAATGTTGCAAGGGTGTAGTCTTTTTCAAGCGCGGCAGCATAAATAAACGGTTTGATATTAGAGCCTAATTGACGCTTGGCCTGGGTAACACGGTTATACTGGCTTTGACTAAAGCTAAAACCGCCCACCAAAGTGCGAATAGCGCCATCGCTTGGTTCTAATGAAACCGTTGCACTTGAAACCTGTGGAATTTGAGATAATTGCCAAAACTCGCCATTATCTCTAATCCATACCTTTTCACCGACAGTTAAAATATCCGCTGCTGTTTTAGGTGGCTTACCTTGACGGCGATCGTTAATAAATTTGCGAGCCCATTTCAGGCCATTCCACTGGATGACAACTTCTTCACCTTTAGTATTCAGTAAAGTTGCTTGTTGCTCACTAACCGACATGACAGCTGCTGGAATAATACCTTGTACTGCAGAGGTCGTTTTAAGGTTTTCTATAATGTCGCTGGTGGCCAGAGGTGTATCTGTCCACAAGGTGCTAATTGCTCCACGGTAGCCATGACGCTGATCATAAGCAAACACATTATCGCGTAGGGCGCTTTGAGCTTTTAATTGCAGATCTGAAGAAATGGTAGTGTAAACGTTATAACCATTAGTATAGGCGTCTTCTTCACCATACTTATTTACCATATAATCACGTGCCATTTCAGAAACGTAAGGTGCATATAGATCTATTTCTGCGCCATGATATTTCGCGGTTATAGGGGCATTTATGGCTTCTTGGTATTGTGTCTCGGTGATATTGCGTTTTTCCAACATGCGGCCTAAAACCCAGTTACGGCGCGTCATGGCACGATTCGGATTACGAATTGGATTAGCTGCAGAAGGCGCTTGGGGTAAGCCGGCAATCATGGCCATTTCTGGCAGAGAAAGTTGGGCTAAATCTTTGCCATAATACACTTGAGCTGCAGCGCCGACACCATAGGCACGGTTACCTAAAAATGAGCGGTTTAAATATAATGTGAGGATTTCTTCTTTAGATAATGCTTTTTCAATTTTTAGCGCAAGAAAAATTTCTTTCGTTTTACGAATATAGGTTTTTTCACGGGATAAGAAAAAGCCTCGAGCCACTTGCTGAGTAATGGTGCTGGCGCCTTGGCTTTTTTTGCCTGTAGTAACCAAAATAACGGCTGCGCGAATAATACCAATAGGATCGATACCCTGGTGTTCAAAGAAACGTGCATCCTCGGTATCTAATACCGCATTAATTAATTGCTGAGGCACATCTTCATATTCAACCGGTATTCGTCGTTTTTCACCAAATTGAGAAATTAATAAACCATCTTGACTATAAATTCTTAAAGGTGTCTGTAGTTTGACCGTTTTAAGCGAGTTTACATCCGGTAATTCTGGTAAAACGTAGAAATAAGCAGCGACAATGGTGCCGACGCCCAATAAAGTTAAGCTAAAAATAGCAATAAGTATTCGTTTAAACCACTTCACCAAAATAATCCAAAGTTCGACAATATGGCTTCTAGTATATAAGCGGGAGGGTTTTTGGTGAAGTAAAAACATGAAAACAAAAAAAAACTAGTTGTAAAATGTAGAAACATTTTATACAAATACTTATAACGAGTTGATTTTGTGCTAATCTATTTTAAAATATAAAATAATAAATGCGATGATGGAATATGCTTTCTAAATTTTGGAAGCGTCAAGCTCCGCAAATGGTGGGGATCGATATTGGATCCCATGAAATAAAGGCCATATTGCTGGGTAAGACTGCTGATGGATATAAAATTCAAAATTATATATCAGCTCCTTTACGAAAAGGAGCTGTAGTTGATCATGAAATTCGTGATTCTGAAGCTGTTATTGAATCATTAAGGCACATAAAGCGTGGACTACCGAAAGGTATTAAATCTGCCGCAGTGTCTGTTTCTGGTTCTGCTGTGATGACAAAAGTGATTTACATGGACGCTTCATTAAATGAAGAAGAAATGGAAGCGCAAATTGAAATTGAAGCAGATAATCTTATCCCTTATTCACTTGATGAAGTGAGTATCGACTTTGAAACTCTTAATCCCAACACTACCGACCCAACAAAGGTAGATGTGTTATTAAGTGCTTGCCGTACTGACAACATTGATTCAAGAATGGATTCACTTGATGCAATTGAGCTTGATACCAAAGTGGTTGACGTTGAAGCTTATGCTTTAGGGCGTTCAGCAGAACTTATTCTGGCTCAACTTCCTGAAGGGGCCAATGAAAAATCCGTTGTGCTAGTGGATGTTGGCGCCAATATGACGACATTTGCGGTTGTAGAAAATGGCGAAACGACATTTATTCGTGAGCAAGCATTTGGCGGTGAGTTATTTACCCAATCAATTCTATCGTTTTACGGTATGTCTTACGATGAAGCTGAAAATGCTAAAGTCACAGGTGATTTACCACGCAATTATATGTTTGAGGTGTTATCTCCATTTCAAACCCAATTATTACAACAAATAAAACGTACCTTACAAATTTACTGCACTGCCAACGGCAAAGATAAAGTTGACTATATTGTCTTAAGTGGTGGCACTGCAAAACTTGAAGGTATGACAACGTTATTGGCTAATGACTTAGGGGTGCATTCAATTGTTGCTAACCCTTTTCAAGGTTGTTTACATGCTGATGATGATATTAAAAACCAAATAGAACCTAGTATCAGTAAATATATGGTTGCATGTGGTTTAGCGCTTAGGAGTTACGCTCAATGGCGAACATAAACTTACTACCTTGGCGTGAAGAGGCCAGAGAAAAACACAAACGAGACTTTATTGGCATATTAGCGTTAGTGTTTTTAATGACCTGTTTAATTGTATTTCTGGCATTGAGTTTTATTGAAGTCGTTATCGACGATCAACGTGCTAGAAATTCATACTTACAGTCTGAAATATCATTATTAGACTCGCAAATTGCCGAAATTAGAAAAATTAAAGCGCGTAAAGATGATATTGAACGTCGCACTAAAATTATTCTAGACCTGCAGCAATCTCGTAATTTGCCAACACATGTATTAGATGAACTAGTTAGAATTGTGCCGCCAGGAATTTATCTTTCCAGTATTGAAAAGAAAGGTAGCTTGTTGTGGATTGAAGGTCGCAGTGAATCTAATAATAACGTCGCGAATATGATGAGAAAAGTTAAAACATCTCAATACCTCAATGATCCAAGCATGCAGTCAATTGTTAGTCATAATGAAAACTTACGACAATTGCAAAAGTTTAGATTAAGAGTGACTATTTTTGATGACCAAATCAGTACTGGCTCAAGCCAAGGAGGTCAGCAATGAATCTTGACTTAGAGCAGTTTAATGATATTGATTTTGAAAATATTGGCGCTTGGCCTGCATTAGTTAAAATTGTATTTGCTGCTTTTTTATCTATCTGTGTACTTGGCGCCAGTTATTATTTATTTATTTCCGATGCGATAGATGTCCTTAATGCTGAAGAAAGAAAAGAAATAACCCTAAAAGAAGACTTTCAAACTAAATATCGTTTGGCGGCAAACTTAAAACTGTATCGTGAGCAACTTGTGGTAATGGAAGCTCAGTTTGCAGAACTTTTAAAAATGTTACCATCTGAAAATGAAATGCCAGGTTTACTGGATGACACCACATTCGTAGCAACAGATGCTGGACTGCGAATTAATAGCTTAGATTGGGATACTGAAATTGAGCGTGATTTCTACTTAGAATTCCCGATAAAAATGTCAGTTGTAGGTGATTATCATAAATTAGGCAGCATGGTAAGCGGTGTCGCAAAATTGCCGCGGATTGTCAGCTTGCATGACTTTGTCATTAAGCGTGATGATTCAGGTAGTCTATCGATGGATATTTTAGCTAAAACCTATCGATTTAAAGAAGGTGCGAAAGTACCTGCGAATAAGAAGGGGAAGAAATAATGAAACTCTTACCCTTATTACTCATCATGCTATTGCTAACAGGTTGTATTGGTGACAGAAGTGATTTGGAGTTGTTTGTAACAACGACTAAATCCCAGCATGTTGCTCGCATTCCTCCGTTAAAAGAAACACCTAAGTTTGAGCATTTTGCCTATCAAGCAGAGCTTATGCGAAGTCCTTTTGTTCCACCTTCTCGAGAGCTCACAGAGGAAGTGATTGACACAAGTAGAGATTGTTTACAGCCAGATTTGAAACGTCGTAAAGGGCGCTTAGAAACGTATGCTATAGATAATTTAAAAATGCGCGGTACGTTAAGTGAAGATGGCACAGTTTGGGCCTTAGTTGAATCATCAGATACCAATGTTTATCGCTTAGGTGTCGGTGAGTATCTTGGACTTTACCATGGCAAAATAGCTGAAGTCACACCGCAATACATTGAAATTATAGAATTAATTCCTGATGGTTCAGGTTGCTGGGCTGAAAGAGCAAGCAACTTAGAACTTTCTGGCAAATAATGCGAAGGATGAGGGAATAATGAAATCTTCTGCCTCGATGCAAAAATCGACCACAAAAATATCACTGTTCAGAACCGTACTCGGTGCTGTGTTGTTGCTTGGTGCATTACCAAGCGCGTTAGCTGCGAATAAATTAGTGGATGTAAAGTATCATTCTATTGTTGATCACCAATTAGAATTAGAATTGGTGTTCGAATCTGACATTGTTCAGCCTGAAGTTGATTTGAAGGCGTCACCTGCTCAAATTCTATTAAGTTTTGACGATAGTATTTCAAGCCTCGATAAAGACGATATTACTATCGATAGAGTTGGGGTTGAGAGTTTAAAAACCTCTCAACAAAATGGCGCACTGAACATCGTTGTAGATTTAGCTGAGGTAAAACCTTATCAAGGCAAAGTGGTAGGTAATACTTACCGTTTAACGGTTAACGATACTGTATCTGGGCCTGATAGCGCTGATAACCCATTTGTAAATGGCATTGATACTATTGATTTTCGCCGCAATAAAAATGGTGGTGGCGATTTATTAATTCATTTAGATAATCGCTCTGTTGCTGCCAACGTAGCTCAGGTTGGCTCTAAATTAGAAGTGAAATTGTATAACACAGATATTAAAAGCGAGCTTTTATATGTGATGGATGTACAAGACTTTAATACACCAGTCACGAGCTTTGAGACCTTTAAAGAAGACTTAACTGCCCGTTTGATGGTCGATGTTGATGGCAACTATGATTACACATACAAGCAAGACGGTAATGTGTTCAAAGTGAGTATTAATAAAGTAGAACGTGCCATCGTTGCTAAGGATGACAAAAAATATAATGGCCGTTCTTTGTCGCTTAACTTCCAGAATATTTCTGTAAGAACAGTACTGCAAATTATTGCTGATTATAATGATTTCAATTTGGTCACCAGTGATACCGTAGAAGGCAATATCACTCTACGTTTAGATGATGTGCCTTGGGATCAAGCGCTAGATTTAATTCTCCAAACCAAAGGGTTGGATAAGCGTATTGAAGGCAATATCTTAATGGTTGCCCCAAGTGAAGAGCTGGCTATTCGAGAAAGGCAAGATTTGGCTAACAAGCAAGAAGTCAAAGAGTTAGCGCCGCTTTATTCTGAATATATTCAGGTAAACTATGCAAAAGCGGTCGATATTGCCGAGTTGATGAAAAGTGCTGATTCAAGCTTATTGTCAAATCGCGGTAGCGTTGCGGTTGATGAACGTACCAATACTTTATTAGTCAAAGATACCGCAGATACTTTAGAAACTATTCATCGTTTAGTTGAAGTACTGGATATCCCGATTAAGCAGGTATTAATTGAAGCCAGAATGGTGACGGTTAAGGATAACGTCTCTGAAGATTTAGGCATTCGTTGGGGAATTACTGATCAACAAGGTGAAAGAGGTACCTCTGGGTCACTAGAAGGCGCTAATGATATTGTTGCTGGGGTTATTCCTGCACTAAGTGACCGCTTAAATGTGAACTTGCCCTCTTCGGCCTCTAATGCTGCCAGTATTGCATTTAGTGTGGCGAAAATGGCTGATGGAACCGTACTTGATTTAGAGCTAAGCGCGTTAGAGCAAGAAAATAAAGGCGAAATTATTGCGAGTCCACGTATTACCACTTCAAACCAAAAAGCGGCCTATATCGAACAAGGTGTAGAGATCCCTTATGTGGAGTCTGCCTCAAGTGGTGCCACAACTGTGTCATTTAAAAAAGCAGTGTTGTCATTACGAGTAACCCCGCAAATTACCCCAGATGACCGTGTCATTCTTGATTTAGAAATTACTCAAGATACCCGTGGTGAAGTTGTTTCAACTGGTACGGGTGAAGCGGTTTCTATTGATACTCAGCGAATTGGTACTCAGGTGCTTGTTGATAATGGTGAAACCATTGTATTAGGCGGTATTTACCAGCAGAACTTAATCAGTCGAGTTAGTAAGGTGCCAGTATTAGGTGACATTCCTCTGGTTGGTTTCTTATTCAGAAACACATCAGATACAAATGAACGTCAAGAGTTATTGATATTCGTGACACCGAAAATCGTGACTGAAAAGCTGTAACAGCGAAAAATAATCATGCCAGCTTAATTGCTGGCATTTTTTTGCCTTAAAATAATTAATTGCTTGATTATATTAAGGTCATTAAACATACCATCATTTTTTAAACTCGCTGAATCTAGGGTTAAATTATTTATTTTTAATAAACTCACTATAAATCGCTCACATCACTTGCAACAACTGGTGCATAACTGAGATAATCCTCCGTCAAGTCTCATTAGAGCAAGGTTAAATAATAGGTCGGCTTGAGTTTAAGTCGATAAGGCATACTTTTCATATAAGATTCAGACGTATATACAATGGCTGAAAAACGCAATATTTTTCTGGTAGGCCCTATGGGCGCAGGTAAAAGCACAATTGGTCGTCACTTAGCCCAACTGCTGCATTTAGATTTCCACGACTCAGATCACGAGATTGAGCAACGCACAGGTGCAGATATTGCATGGGTGTTTGACGTTGAAGGCGAAGAAGGTTTTCGTCGACGTGAAGCTCAAGTCATCGCCGACCTTTCGGAAAAGCAGGGCATTGTCCTAGCTACTGGCGGCGGATCTGTACAAAGCAAAGACATTCGTAATCATCTGTCGGCTCGCGGTATCGTTGTATACCTTGAGACAACAATTGATAAGCAAGTGGCTCGTACTCAACGTGATAAACGTCGACCTTTACTTCAGGTAGATGATCCACGTGAAGTGCTTGAAGATCTTGCTGACGTTCGTAATCCTTTGTATGAAGAGATTGCAGACGTAATAGTTAAGACTGATGAACAAAGCGCGAAGATTGTCGCAAATCAAATTATTGAGCAACTCGGTTTTTAGGTAGGTTTATGCAACAAGTTCAGGTTGAATTAGGTGTAAGAAGTTATCCCATTTATATTGGCCAGAATTTATTGCAACAAAACGCTTATCTCACCGATTACCTTTCCGGTAAAAAAGCACTTATTGTCACTAACGACACCATTGCTCCGCTGTACTTGAAACAAGCGCAGCAAGCTATGGCATCTTGTAGTGATATAGGTGTGGTTGTATTGCCGGATGGTGAACAATATAAAGATTTAACTCACTTAAATTTAATTTTTTCTGCACTGTTAGAAAATAATTATGCCCGTGATTGTGTAATCGTAGCACTAGGTGGCGGTGTCGTTGGTGACATGGCCGGCTTTGCTGCATCTTGCTATCAGCGGGGAGTTGAGTTTATTCAAATTCCAACCACCTTATTATCTCAAGTGGACTCTTCTGTTGGTGGTAAAACCGCAGTAAATCATCCGCTTGGTAAAAATATGATTGGGGCTTTTTATCAGCCACAACTGGTATTAATTGACACCGATTGTTTATCGACATTACCTGCAAAAGAGTTTGCTGCAGGAATGGCAGAAGTCATTAAATATGGCGTTATCTGGGATAGCGATTTTTTTAGCTGGTTAGAGCAAAATGTTGCTCCATTAAAAGCATTAAATACCGAAGCATTAAGCTACGCGATTGCTAAATGCTGCCAGATAAAAGCTGATGTCGTTACCCAAGATGAAACAGAGCGTGGTGTACGGGCACTGCTAAATTTAGGCCATACATTTGGTCATGCTATCGAAGCTGAAATGGGCTACGGTGTATGGTTACATGGTGAAGCTGTTGCTACCGGAACCATTATGGCGGCGGTAACATCGCAAAAGTTAGGTCTAATCGAGCAAAAAGATGTCGATAGAATTATTCGTTTGATGTTGGCGTTTGATTTACCGGTAAGCTCTCCTGATTCAATGAACTTTGCTGACTTTATTAAGCATATGCAGCGAGATAAAAAAGTTCTCGCGGGTCAAATTCGATTGGTTTTACCCACCTCAATAGGCTCTGCTGATGTATTCTCTGATGTTGAAGAGTCTTTATTAGCTGACGTCATTAGCCAAGTTTAAGCTTTTTTGTCTAATGGTGGAGCTGTGGACATTCAACAAACGCTTTTATTACCTTCCCAAGAAGCTTTAGTTCAGCGGCTACAACATATTGCCAGCTATAGTGAGCAGCTAGTATTAGTCTGCGGCGCTAAAGGTTCAGGTAAAACCACCTTAGTTACAGCATTGGCGAGCGAGCTTGATAACTATAACTCTGCGTTGGTTATCTGCCCAATGCACGCTGATAGCGCTGAAATTCGGCGTAAAATACTGATCCAACTGATTTCATCACCAATTTTTGATGATACCTTACCGCTATCAGATACCTTAATTCGCATCCAATCTAGCTTAACAAAACCGCTGCATATCATTATTGATGATGCACATTTGCTGCCTAAAGAATTATGGGCAGAATGTATAGTGCTGACTCAAATCCGTTGTGCGGATAAACCGGTATCACTGACTTTTACGGTCACCACTGAATCATTTGCAGAGTTTAATGAATTAACTAAAACCATGAAGGATTTATTGCTTCATGTCGAGGTAGAGCCATTATCCTTAGCTGAACGTGAAGGCCTATATCGCACTTTATTAGTTAGAAGCAATAAAACGCCATTTATACCTCGCGAAATCATTCAATCACAAATTGAAAAACAAATGGGTACTCCTACCGAAGTGATTGAGTTACTTAAGCTTGCGCTTGAGGATAAGGTTGAAGAGCCAAAACGCTGGCCAAAATATTTTCCCTTAGGGGTGATCAGCTTGCTGCTGTGCTTAACCTTAGCGATTGTCGGTTTTTTTTATAATGAACCCGCAGCAGAATCTATTGAAGCAAACCAAGTTAACTTTAGGGCTTACCAAGCGCCAGAATCTCCAGCGCAATGGGCAAACCATCATTATGGCCAAAGCTTATTATTGCCTTGGCTTCAATTACATTTGCCATCTCAGCAATCTTTAATAGCGGCTAATGAGCCAAGCGATCTTGTTTTACAGCTGTTTACTGAGCAGCAAATATTAACCAGCACTACAAAAAGTGGCGCAGTTGAAATCGAAGCAGCAAACACTCAACAGGATTACCAGAGCGTTCATACTGTGGCTGTTGAATTAGTGGCTGTTGAATTAGTGGCTGGTGAATTAATAGCAGCTGAGTTAGTGGTAAATGAAGATATTGATACCGCTGAAGTTGATGAGACATTGGTCATTATTGAAACCGATAAGCTACAGCTTACTGACAACAGTGCAGCGCTGAGCAATACTGACGATATTGCCACAGCCAATGAAGCGTTAGCCGAGCTGCAATATCGAGCGGGTTACACATTACAACTGGCGAGCGTTATCGAACCCAAATCACTTAACAGTATCTTGTTAAAATTAGATAATGAAACCGCTGTAATTCGTGCTAATTATAATAAACGTCATGTTGTCTTATTTGGGCAGTTTAATAACGCCAGCCAAGCACAAGATAAAGCGCTTAAATTACAAACCGAACTCGGTTTAAGTGCCCCTTGGGTTCGAAAATTCAGCGATCTTCAAGGTTATCAACTTAGTTCAAATTAATTAGTTAAAGCCCTTAAATCAGCAATGATTATTCTCAATAAAAAGAGTACAATCATCTGCTTTAATTTTGCTAGTAAATGGTATTCATGACTAAAAAGCATAGAGCCTTTCTTAAATGGGCGGGTGGAAAATTTAAACTCGTTGATGAGCTAGCAAAACATTTACCTCAAGGTGAAAGGCTAGTTGAGCCTTTTGTCGGTGCAGGATCAGTGTTTCTCAATACTGACTACGACTCATATCTGCTATGCGATATTAATCATGATCTAATTAACCTCTATAATATTGTTAAAAGTCAGCCTGAGAAATACATTGCAGCAGCAAAGGCCATGTTTGTTCCAGAGATGAACGTGAAAGAGCAGTATTACCGAGTACGTGAAGAGTTTAACCAAACTCAAGATCCGTTTTTACGCTCCGTTTATTTCTTATATATGAATCGTCATGGTTTTAATGGTTTATGCCGTTATAACCGTAAAGGCGGCTTTAATGTCCCGTTTGGTTCTTACAAAAAACCTTATTTTCCTGAAAAAGAACTGCGTTATTTTTCTGAAAAAGCTCAAAAAGCGATTTTTGAGTGTGTGGGTTACGAGCAAGCATTTGATATGTCAAAAGCAGGTGATGTCATTTATTGTGATCCTCCTTATGCTCCGCTATCAACTACAGCAAGTTTTACGACCTATGCCGGCCCAGGTTTTAGTCTTGACGACCAAGCGCTATTAGCGAGAAAGTCTCGCCACACTGCACTTGAGCGTGATATCCCGGTACTGATCAGTAATCATGATATTCCACTGACTCGAGAGCTATATCGCGGCGCAAAAATGGCCTCGATAGACGTACAGCGCAATATTAGTCAAAAGGGTAATTCACGTAAGAAAGTAGCTGAAGTGATGGCGTTATATGATCATCATTATCAAGAAGTTATTGATTAAATCTTGAGTTAAGCAAAGGCTTAGCTGATAAATAGTGGCTTAGCTCAGTACCTGCTTAACAATCAATATTAGCGATAAAACCATCAGCACTGCCAGTGCAATGCCCATAAAGATGAAGGGTAAGGGTGATCGACTTTGCTTAAAATCACGTTGGCGATTATCTTCCGTTTGCACCCCAAAAAATGCGGCGATAGTACTGGTAAATACCTGCCAAATAGACATTAAAGTGCGTTAGGGTTATTCGTTGGCATATCACTTATTGGTCTATTGTGGTCATTACTATGCAGTAACTCCAATAAATCTAAAAAGTGAAACTGACTTGAGCGGCTATTGCCTGTTACCCAACTTCCCCAACTGACATTATCTGAATCAACTGCACAGCGGTTAGTCGGATGGCTACTGGGTAAACTCGCGTTATAGGCAACATTGTCAGAGCAATCACATTGCTGAGCTTGCAAGGCGGGCTCGCTTTCTGACATGAAAAAGTAGGCAACAAGCATTAATGCGCTAGTCGAAAATAAGCTAACAGCAGGTTTTAATGTTACTTTACCTGTTTGCGTAGTACTCATTTTTAGCTGACGGCACATCATAAGGGCTATCCTTGTCTTATACTTTCAGAAATTATTCAAAAGGGATTAATCATCTATCTACATTGGCACATACGCTGCCTAGCAGAAGATTGTTCACAATACACAGTGACATGTGTCGCATTATAGCAAGTTTGTTTAGATATTGAACAGTCATCATGTGTGATCTAGATCAACTTAATATCGACATAGCACTAAAATTTACATTTCTTGCTGTTGAAAAAGTTTTATTAGCGATTGAGACTAGAGCGATTTCTCTGCAAAGGGTAAAATACTGTCACTTATAACCGCCTCGAGAAGACTATGCGTCCATTTTTGATTGCCCCATCTATTTTATCTGCCGATTTCGCCCGTTTAGGTGATGATGTTAAAGCCGTTTTAGATGCCGGTGCTGACGTTGTTCATTTCGATGTTATGGATAATCATTATGTGCCTAATTTAACCATTGGCCCTATGGTATGCAAAGCGTTGCGGGACTACGGCATTACTGCTGATATTGATGTACATTTAATGGTTAAGCCAGTTGATAGTCTAATTCCTGATTTTGCTAAAGCAGGCGCATCAATTATAACTTTCCACCCAGAAGCCACAGAACATCTTGATCGCAGCCTACAGCTGATTAAAGAATCAGGCTGTAAGGCAGGCTTAGTGTTTAATCCTGGTACACCATTACATTACCTTGACCATGTGATGGACAAATTGGATGTGATTTTATTAATGTCAGTAAACCCAGGTTTTGGTGGCCAGTCATTTATCCCATCGACACTGGCTAAGCTTAAGCAAGTGCGTGACATTATTGATGCCAGCGGTTATGACATCCGTTTAGAAGTCGACGGTGGGGTAAAAGTAGATAATATTGCTGAAATCGCCGCTGCAGGCGCCGATATGTTTGTCGCAGGCTCTGCTATTTTCAATCAACCTGATTACAAAGTAGTTGTTGATCAAATGCGTGATGAACTAGCAAAAGTTGAAGGCTAATTATGACAGTATTTTCTAATATTAAAGCCATCGCTTTTGATTTAGATGGAACACTTATTGATAGTGTTCCTGATTTAGCTGCGGCAACTAATGCAACACTAACAGAGTTATCATTACCTAACGCACAAGAAGCGCAAGTTAGAAGCTGGGTTGGCAATGGTGCCAATATGTTAATGCGCCGCGCTTTAATGTTTGCTCAACCACAAGTGACTGATACGCAGGCTATTGACGCTCAATTAGAGCAAGTTATGCCAAGGTTTATGCACCACTATGGGCTTCATTTAGAAAAACACAGTAGCTTGTACCCTAACGTGTTAAGCACCTTGAAGCAGATAAAAGCTGCTGGCTATAACATGGCAATTGTGACTAACAAACCGTACAAATTTACCACACCGTTACTTGAGTCTTTTGGCATAAGTGCGTTTTTTGATCTTGTACTTGGTGGCGACTCGTTAGAAAAAATGAAACCCGACCCATTGCCATTAACGCATATTTTGCAGCAATGGCAACTTGAGCCAGCACAACTGCTTATGGTAGGTGACTCAAAGAATGACATACTCGCTGCGAAATCTGCCGGTCTAAGCTCAATTGGCTTGACCTATGGCTACAACTACGGTGAAGATATCGCCCTGAGCAGCCCAACGGCAGTATGTGAACAATTTAATGAAATTTTAGCGCTACTGAATTTATCCGCTGAAATGAATGCAACATCAATGGAGCAATAAACGAATGACTGCAAAACCTATCGTGTTTAGTGGTGCTCAACCATCAGGTGAGCTGAGTATTGGTAACTACATGGGCGCACTTCGTCAATGGGTTAACATGCAAGATAGCCACGACTGTATTTATTGCGTAGTTGATTTACATGCAATTACTGTAAGACAAGACCCTGCGAAACTACGTGAAGCCTGTTTAGATACCTTAGCTATTTACCTTGCATGCGGTATCGACCCTGAAAAAAGCACGGTATTTTTACAATCTCAAGTTCCGCAGCATACACAGCTGAGCTGGGCGTTAAACTGTTATACCCAAATGGGTGAGCTAAGCCGTATGACCCAGTTTAAAGATAAGTCGCAAAAGCATGCAAACAACATCAATGTTGGCTTGTTTGATTACCCTGTATTAATGGCTGCAGATATCTTGCTATATCAAGCTAACGAAGTACCTGTTGGTCAAGATCAAAAGCAGCACTTAGAGCTAACCCGTGATATCGCGACGCGCTTTAATAATGCCTATGGTGATACGTTTGTCGTGCCAGAGCCGTTTATTCCGCCAACGGGCGCAAAAGTCATGTCACTGCAAGAGCCGACTAAGAAAATGTCTAAGTCGGATGAAAACCGTAACAACGTTATTGGTTTACTTGATGATCCTAAAGCGATTATGAAGAAAGTGAAAAAAGCCATGACCGATAGCCAAGAGCCACCAGTGGTGCGTTTTGACGTTGAAGAAAAACCAGGCGTTTCAAACTTATTAAGCCTGATGTCAGGTTGTAATGGTCAGTCAATCGAGTCAATTGAAAAAGACTTTGAAGGCAAAATGTACGGTCACTTAAAAGTCGCTACCGGTGAAGCAGTTGTCGCTATGCTTGAGCCGCTGCAAGAGCGCTACCGTGAGATTAGAGCCGATGAAGATTATCTTAATGCAGTATTTAAAGCCGGTGCTGAAAAGGCACAAGCTCGTGCAGAAGAGACGATCAAAAAGGTCTACGAGAAAATCGGTATGATTGTGTAGTATCTGTTTTTTTAAGACAAAAAAAGCCAGCATCAAGCTGGCTTTTTGTGAGCTGCCAATAAAGGCTAATGGTTTGAAATCGCCGTGGCTGAATACTCAGGATTACTATTTTGTGTCATGTTTGGATGGGTATGGTTTGGGGAATGGTTAGATGGGCTCGGTTGGCTGGGAGCTGGGTTGATTGTGCTGCCGACAACACTCGTTTCAATATGTGGAAAAGTCTTGATAGCCAAGCGTAAAGTATTGGCTAATAGGTTGGTCGAAACGCAATAATAGAAGGTTACTCATTAGCAACAGCCAATAAAAATAGTCTATACAAACTCTTTTTATTGGCAGTCTAATGATGAGTTATTGAGCTAGTCATCTTTATCGACGTACTCAAATACTTTGATTACCTTACGTACACCAGAAGTATTGCGGGCGATATCAACCGCAATATCCGCTTGTTCGCGATCGATTAACCCCAGTAAAAATACCTCGCCGTTTTCCGTGATCACTTTAACTCGGGTCACATCCAAAGACTTCTCATTTAGCATCCGCGTTTTAACCTTGGTTGTTACCCAAGTGTCGTTGCTGCGAGTGGTAAATGAGGTAGGGTTACCAATGCGAATTTGATTATGTAATTTGCCGCCAATTTCCAGCTCTTGTACCGTTTTAATGGCTTTATCCCGCAACATTGAGTTAGGAGATTGACCAATCATCAATACATTACTGTTTAACACCACACCGGTAATATTGGTCTGGTTATGAATATCTTCATGCTTAGACAGTGCGCTGGTAATTTCAAAGTCGGCATTGGTATCACTGATTTGTGTCGACATACTACGCTCATCATTGACCATTTTGGCCCCGCCAACAGCACCAACCATCACCATGCCAGCGCAGCCTTGAAGAAGGAAAAGTATTGCTATGACAAGAGCCGTTTTTATCATGCTTGCTCGTCCTGTGGGAACAGAGTGCGGTCAATATTGTCACATAAGCAGTGAATTGCTAATAAGTGAACTTCTTGAATACGCGCAGTGACATTGGATGGAACTCGTACTTCAACATCGCCAGCGCTCATCAAGCCCGCCATAGCGCCGCCGTCTTTACCGGTTAATGCCACAATAGTCATGTCACGGCTTAATGCAGCTTCCATGGCTTTAATGATGTTACCTGAGTTACCGCTGGTCGAAATTGCTAATAAAATATCACCTGGTTGACCCAGTGCCATGATTTGCTTTGAGTAAATTTCGTCATAGCTGTAATCGTTAGCAATAGCTGTAATGGTTGAAGTGTCACAACTTAACGCGATAGCAGGTAGCGGTGGACGCTCAATTTCATAGCGGTTTAATAACTCAGCTGAGAAATGCTGCGCGTCACCTGCACTGCCACCATTACCACAGGCTAGGATCTTGTTACCACTTAAAAGACATTGCACCATCATTTCAGCCGCTTTCTCAATCGACTCTGGTAATGCTTCAGCAGCATCAATCTTGGTTTGAATTGACTCTGTAAAGCTATCTTTAATACGTTCTAACATGGGTTAAATCCTTACAAGGTAAAGTGTTGCTAGCATGCTTTATTTCTTCAATTGAGCAGCATTATAGCTAAAAATGGCTGTTTAAAAACACCCCTGAAGCCATTGAATGTCGGTTGTGTTAATGGCAACCATATCAAAACGGCATGGGGCATTGATTTTATGGGTTTGTATATACTGTTGGGCTGCTTTTCTGATGCGAGAAATCTGTGCTGCAGACAGGGCGGTGAGTGCGCCGCCAAATTGGGTTGATGAGCGAAATTTTACTTCAACAAAGACCCAAGTTTGTTGGTCGCGCATGATTAAATCAATTTCACCAAAGCGGTAACGCTGATTTTGAGCCACAAACTTAAGGCCTTGCTGTTCAAGGTAAGTACGTGCGGTTAATTCAGCCTGTTGGCCTTGACCCACAGTTGACGACATCATAATGGGCGCAGCTGGCCTCGTTGGTATTTACCCCAACTGAGTTTACGTTCAATTACGCCATTTTCATCCACCGATAATGCTCCACTACGACCATTAAACTGGTAGCCAGGAAAGGCGCGCATTTGCGCTAAACGATTGACTAAATCAAGGGCGTCATAACCCATGATGTATAAACGCTTCTGGCTGTTATTCCAATTGCTCCAGAGTTTTTTGACCATGGTGGTTTCAGTATTCGTGCCCATTAACCAAGGGATATCACTGATCATCAGGTTGTTAAGCTCTTGAGCCGATTGAGTCGAGCTGCCACTTAAACGGCTGCGGCTGGTGGTATACAGGGCAACCGGATCGGCAAACACACTAAAATTGACGTCTAAAAAGGGCTTTAATAGCACTAAATCTTTTGCGGCTGAGATCATGTAAATAGCATCAATATCACGACGTGAGCGAAAATCAGCTTCAATATTGTTGCCAATCAGCTCTTTTATTCTAGCAATTCGCGCTTGGCTGTCTTTAACACCTAAGGCTTCTTGTACTGTTAGCTTCATCTGATCGCCGCGATCATAAAAGTGGACTTCAGCATTGTCTTCAGTGAGCTCAAGCCACTTTTTATTAAAGCTTTCTGCCATACGTTTACCCGTTGAGTCATTACTGACTAACAATAACGGTAGCGTGATGCCATCTTCATAGAGTTTTTGCGCAGCATCGCTAGCTTCTTGTGCTGGCGATAATGAAAAGTAAAACTGATCATTTTTTGGGGTAAAGCTGTCGGTTTGATTTAAATACAGCTGCGGCACAGTGAGCAAATCTTGCTCATTAAGTGCTTGTAGCTCTTCAACCGCGGAAGGCAATAGCGGCCCAATCACAAATTCAGCACCAGCAGCAATAGCAGCTTGATAAGCTTGCTCAACCCCAAGGTTAGTGTCAAAGAAATTAAGCTCAACATTGTCTTCAAATGCCGCCATATAGCTGGCAATTAAACCTTGTCTAATTGGCTCTGCAACACTGGCTCGTCGGCCTGTTAACGGCAATAACACTGCAATATTTTGTGGTTTAAAAGGTTTGGCATTTAAGGCTTGTTCTAAATCTGATGGCAGTTTCGCAGCGCCTGGGTGATTAGGGTTGGCTTGTTGCCACTCACCTAAGTAACGAACTAACTGTGAAGGGTCAACCGCATAATGTTTGGCAATGTAGGCTAGTTGCAACCAGCCTGAAAAAGTGGGATTACTGCGATCACCCATAAAGCTTTTAATGGTTTCTTCATGCAGTGGTTGTAGCGTGCGCCAAATGGTGTCATTCACTTCAAAGGCTTGCTGCTGCGGAAGATATAAACTGAGTAAACTTAATTGTCTAAGCTCATCAATCGGCTGCTTAGTTTGATTATATAAGCGGGCTTTATATTGATGATAGGAGACTCTTTGCCATTGAGGTAATTTCCACTGGCTAGGATAGCGTAAAATCGCTAAGGCATCGGCATCTGAACTGGTGTTTTCAGCCACCCGCGCAGAAAGGTAAATATACTCAGCCTGAATGCTTGAATCACTTTGCAAATCAGCTTTCATCGAGGTCAAAAGCTTGTTTGCGGCAACAAAATTGCCATCATTGATATAAGCATGTGCGGCAAGTAGCAAATAGCGGTCGCGAATTTGCGGCTGTTTAGCATTGCTTGCTGCAGATAAATAAACATTAGCCGTTTGTTCAACGGATGCCATTGAGCTATCAATAGCCTGTTTATTTTCAGTAGGTTGAGTCGCACAACCAAATAACACGGCTGATAAAATGGCGGCGAAAACAAATTTAGTTGTATTCAGTCTTTTTAACACAGGGCTTCACTCTGGTAAGATGCTGACTCTAGTTTAACCTGCTCTTTCACTTGGCGAAAGTCTTGATGATAGTCAATACAGAGGTAGTTATGGACCTATCGGTCGCACTTTATATCGTTCCCACTCCTATAGGCAATTTAGGAGACATCAGCAGCCGTGCAATCGAGGTGCTTAATAACGTTAAACTTATTGCCTGTGAAGACACGCGTCATAGTGGTAAATTGCTCAGTCATTTTGGCATTGAAACCCGTAAGACGGCGTTGCATGATCATAATGAACGTGACAGAGCCCAGTGGATTATTCAAAAGCTGAGTAATGGTGAAGCTGTGGCACTTATTTCTGATGCGGGCACGCCGCTCATTTCAGATCCTGGCTACCACTTGGTCAAACAGGTGCGTGAAGCAGGTTACAATGTTATTCCGTTGCCGGGCCCTTGCGCAGCAATTACCGCCTTAAGTGCATCAGGATTACCTTCAGATCGTTTTTCATTTGAAGGCTTTTTACCTTCAAAAGAAAAAGGCCGTTTAGACAAATTATCAGCACTTAAAGAAGACTCAAGAACCTTAATCTTCTATGAATCACCACATCGCATAGTGCACAGTTTAGAGTCAATTGTGGCGGCATTAGGCGAAGACCGTGAAATTGTCATGGCCCGTGAAGTGACTAAAACCTTTGAGACCTTTTTATCTGGCGCAGCAGGCGCTGTACTGCAACAAGTTAAAGATGACTTAAATCAGCAAAAAGGCGAAATCGTATTAATGATCCATGGTCACCGCAGTGACAGTGATTCAGAAATACCCACAGTGGTGATCAATACTTTAAAATTGCTATGTAAAGAACTGCCACTTAAAAAAGCCTCGGCATTGGCTGGCGAAATCTACGGCCTTAAAAAGAATGCGCTTTACAAATACGGTTTAGAAATCGGTCTATAGAGAATAGGTTGAGTTGAGTAGTTAGCTCAACCTGTTTACCTCAGCTTCATATGGTTTGCCATAAAGCCATATTTTAGTTGGTGTGTTGCAGTGGCTTAGGCTATAATCCGCGCCGAGTTGGCCAGACAGTTGCTGCGTTCGCAAGAACGGGGAGGAAAGTCCGGGCTTCAAAGAGCAGGATACCAGGTAACGCCTGGGCGGTGTAAACCGACGACAAGTGCAGCAGAGAGGAGACCGCCAACTTCGGTTGGTAAGGGTGAAAGGGTGCGGTAAGAGCGCACCGTGCGGCTAGTAATAGTTCGTAGCAAGGTAAACTCTATCCGAAGCAAGACCAAATAGGGTCCCGTATGGCGCTGCTCGCGTTGGGACCGGGTAGGTCGCTTGAGCCTGTGAGCGATTGCAGGCCTAGATGAATAACTGTCCAAGACAGGACCCGGCTTATCGGCCAGCTCACCTAATAGTACGAAGCCCGCTTATCGAAAGATAAGCGGGTTTTTTGCTGTCTAGTCTATCAGTAACTTATTTCATTACCGCTTGTTGGAAACGGTTACCTGCAATGGCGCCGATGACAAGTACCAGTAAATATACCCAACCAGATAATGAGAAATTAGCAATTGGGGTGAACAAGGCGCCGACATTACAGCCGTTAGCAAAGCGTGTACCAAAGCCCATTAACAGTCCACCTAAAGCAAACAATGCCAGCTGTTTTGTGGAGTGGTTTATGGCAAATGAGAATTTAAATTTACCCATAAATAACACCGCGATGAGCGTGCCTAAGAAAATCGCCAAGTTTTGTACTGATACCCCGTGTTCAAAAAAAGGCGTACTGAACATGGCTTCTGGTCGTTGGCTTATTTCGGTAATGGTGTTCATTTCAACCCCAAACAACATCAAACCTTTAGCAAACCAAATACCAAAGGGGGTCGATGCGCCCCAGCCTGAGCCAGTACTTGCCATCATGATGCCAAAAATAACGGCAATAACTAATGCTGTGGTGCGCATTTGCCACAGGCTGGCAAGCCAGTTTTGATATGTTTTACGGCTAAATAACGTGAACTGTGTGTCTGCATCACGGTTAACGCTTTGGGATTGAAGCTGTTGACGCTCAATTTCACCGGCGACACCTAAGTATGAGCCTTTACGGCGGCGATAGTTTTCATATTTTTTGGCAATAATCACCACGGTTAACGCTAAAACTATGGTCACTAAAATTGACATGAAGTAACCATTTAGCGGCGTGCCAGCAAACAAGTCGGGTAAAAATACCCCTTTACCTTGATAGCTTGCTGATGAAAACCAGCTATCCGTTATCCAGCTTTGGCTGCTTTGTAATGGAAAGCCAAAAAAGACTCCCGCGCCAAAAAACACTAAGGTAATTGCCGCTCTTGGCACATCACTGACAAACTCCACCATCATCCCCGTTGCGCAGCAGCTGGATAAGCTCATGCCTGCACCAAACATGATGCCGCCAATCAATAGCCCTGCATTAATGGGGTTAATCCATAAATCATAGTGCTGGCTATCAGCGTTAAGCAATAAACCGGCATTGATGATGGCAGTGATCACAAACATGAACATCAGGGTTTGCAATAATTGAGTAGAGCCGCGGCGGTAAGCGCGGTTAATACTGCCTGCAAAACCGATGGCGCCTTTGGCTAACGCAAAGCCTAAACTAAGGCCTAATAACAAGCGTAAAAACAGCCCGTCATTGGCTAATTGAGTCGCACCAACCACTAAGGTTAATAGCAAAATGGCAACGGCCATCACCGCTTGATTTTTATTTATTTCCACTAGACCAATCCACTACATTTGATAACAAACTAAAAACAGAAATTAAACAAATGGCATTATTTTCAAGTGTTTAAGTGCATCTGCTATTTTTAGGGCGATTATGGTGAACTTGCCTGTAGGTGTCTATCACCATCGGCTGGTTTAACTAGACCGCTTTGTCATAACTCATGCGATAAGGTGAATGAAAATGCCCGCGACCTAATAGCTAAATCATCCGTTACATGATCGCTTAGTGAGCGACCTAGTGAACAAATGGGCAGCAATAACGACCAATATATGTATTAAAGTCCTTATTAATCAGTAATGAGGCTAAGTTTATTGAGTTTCTTGCTCATGGGGCGCATTATCTAAACTCGACTTCTTTAACATAAAATCACTTCAAATAATGAAAAAGCCCAATGCTGCTACCGCGCCGACTCCGCTGACAACTGATGTAAAAACGTCGGCGACAAAGGCTGACTTTCCTATTATTGGTATTGGTGCTTCTGCTGGCGGCCTTGAGGCCATTGAGCAGTTTTTAAGCCAGGCTAAAGCTGATTGCGGTATGGCTTTTGTGGTGGTGCAGCATCTAGACCCTCACCATAAAGGCATTATGTGTGAGCTGTTGCAGCGTGTAACCCCGCTTAAGGTGCTACAAATTAGCGATCGCATGATGGTTAAGCCCAATCATGTATATGTTATCCCGCCCGCTTATGACCTAACTCTTTTAAATGGGACATTACTGCTATTTCCTCGTGTTGAGCCCCATGGGTTACATTTACCGATAGATTATTTTCTTAAGTCTTTAGCGGCTGATAAACAGACTCAAAGCATTGCGGTGATTCTGTCGGGAATGGGCTCAGACGGCACGCTTGGGTTACGGGCTATCAAAGAAAAATTTGGTGCAGTGTTTGTACAGCGCCCTGATACGGCCAAATTTGCCAGTATGCCTAAAAGTGCCATTGATACCGGACTAGTTGATGCTGTAGCACCCGCAGATGTGTTAATGGATAATGTGGTTAATTACCTCAACCACATGCCTATTCAGGTTGAAAATACTGAACAAGATCACCACGACATTAAAAAAGTCATCGCCTTGCTGCGATCCCATACAGGGCATGATTTTTCCCGTTACAAAAAAAGCACCATTTATAGACGTATTGAGCGGCGCATGGCTTTGCATAAGCTCACCAGCATTGCTGACTATGCTCAGTATTTACGCAGTAATGCCCAAGAAAATGAACTGCTGTTTAACGAGTTACTCATTGGTGTGACACACTTTTTCCGTGACAGTCAGGTTTGGCTGCAGCTTCAGGATGAGGTTATTCCAGCATTGCTGGCTAAACACCCAGAAGGCGGCACCTTGCGAGCTTGGGTACCTGCTTGCTCTAGCGGTGAAGAGGCTTATACATTGGCAATCGTGTTTCAAGAAGCCTTAAAGCAAGGGAGTTATCCCCAGCATTTTGAGTTGCAGATATTTGCCACCGATCTTGATAATGACGCGGTTAAAAAAGCCCGAGCTGGGATCTACCCGGCGAGTATTGCAGATGATATTGCTCAAACGCGATTAGATCATTATTTTGTGGCCAATAAGGCAGGTTACCGCATCGGTAAAGAAATACGGGAAATGGTTATTTTTGCCCAGCAAAATCTGGTCACCGATCCACCATTTACTAAGCTTGATTTAATCAGTTGTCGAAACTTGTTTATCTATTTAGAAGCGGATTTACAGCAAAAGCTGATCCCCTTATTTCATTACAGCTTAAATCCTGGTGGGGTGCTGGTGTTAGGCACCTCTGAAACCATAGGTAAAGACGACGTCCTGTTTAGTGCTGTGCATGAAAAACTGCGTATTTATCAGCGATGCGAGACAATTGAACCGATTAATTTAATGAGCTTTCCAAGCAGAACCTCAGGTGGCTATTCACCTGAGCAAATGTTTGAAAAACTGGTGCCCGCTAAAACCCAAGGAGTTGATGATTTGAACTTAGAAGACTTGACCCAATCGCTGTTGCAAGAGCACTTTGTGCCAGCGGCGTTGTTGACCACAGAGCAAGCGGATATCGTCTATATCAATGGTAAAACTGGCAATTATTTAGAGCCCGCAGCCGGTAAAGTGAATCACAATCTATTTGCAATGGCTCGTGAAGGTTTAACTGCGCCCATAAGTGAAGTGTTTAATCGGGCTGTGCGCCAAAAGAAGAAGGCTGAACTAAGAAATATTAGTGTGGGGACTAATGGCAATACAGTGCAAGTGGATGTGAGTGTGCAACCATTGCTGCAACCTGCAAGTCTGTGTGGCATGGTATTGGTGCTGTTTAGTGAATCATCAATGCAGACTTCGGCTTTAAGCACGCACAGTAGCGCTGATGGCGTTGATAGCGCTACTGATACTGATGAAATAGTTGCCTTAAACCAAGTCCTGCAACAGGCTCGGGATGATTTAAGGATCACCACCAATGAGATGCAGTTTGCACAAGAAAACCTCAAGTCGACTAATGAAGAATTACAAAGCACCAATGAAGAGCTGCAAAGTACTAACGAGGAGCTGACCACCTCTAAAGAAGA
Source organism: Shewanella sp. 4_MG-2023 (assembly GCF_030548015.1). Taxonomy (NCBI): domain Bacteria; kingdom Pseudomonadati; phylum Pseudomonadota; class Gammaproteobacteria; order Alteromonadales; family Shewanellaceae; genus Shewanella; species Shewanella sp. 4_MG-2023. The sequence continues at coordinate 47,577 of NZ_JAUORL010000020.1, read as the reverse complement.
AATGCAGTCGATGAATGAGGAATTACAAACCGTCAATCATGAGCTAAACACTAAAGTTAATGAGTTGTCAGAAGCCAGTGATGACATGAAAAACCTGCTTAATAGCACCAATATTGCCACCTTGTTTTTAGATAGCGATCTTAAGGTGCGCCGTTATACCACTGAAACACGCAGTATTTTCAAACTCATTGCCAGTGATGTTGGTCGTCCGATCACTGATTTAGTTAGCTCGTTAATTTATCCCGCCTTGGCTGATGATGCCTGCGAAGTGCTGCGGAGCCTGATATTTCAGCAAACAGAGGTGCAAACCCATGATGGTCGCTGGTATATCGTGCGCATCATGCCTTATCGCACCCAAGAAAACCTCATCGATGGCGTAGTGATCACCTTTAGTGACAATACTGAAAACAGAATGGCGAGTATTGCCATGACGCAATCGGAATCGCGATTCCGATTATTATTTGAAAATTCCTCCCATGCAGTTGCCTATAAAAGAATCATTTTGAACAATGACAAAGCGGTAGACTTCAACTATCTTGAAGTAAACAACGCTTATGTTGGCATAACCGAACTACATGACGTAATTGGAAAAAATGGCAGTGAAGTCATTCCTAACATCCTCCAATCTAATAGTGATTTTATGGCTGCTTGTGGTCGCGTCGCTATGTCTGGCAAGCCAGAAAAAATTGAGTATTACGTAAAAGAAACTAAGCAATGGTTTGAATGTTCAATGTACTCACAACAACAAGGTCTGTTTGTTTGTGTGACTGAAAACATTACCGATAAAAAGCACAACTTAAAAACCTTAAATAATGTAAGGGAAATACTTAAGCGGGGGAATAACTCCTCTGAAGCAGAGCTTAGGAATTTATTGGTGGATGTACAAAATAATCTGGAGAAACTTTGCAAGATGGAATAGCAAAGTGATATCCAAAGGCAAAGGAAGATAGCCATGACCAAGTGCACGCAATGAACAAGGGTATAAAGCCAACTATTCAAAGCCTGAATTCATTGCGTAAGGATTCTATGCAGTGTCAGCATAAACATGATTGCAATGAGTGCAATGAGCGCTGCTCACTAGCGGATGAGGTTGCAGCTGATCGATTACTACATGAGTTACAGGTGCATCAAATCGAATTAGAGATGCAGCAAAAAGAGCTAATAGTGGCCAGAGATATCGCCGAATCAGCCGCTGCAAACTATCAAGCATTATATGATTTAGCCCCAGTAGGTTATGTTTCGCTTAATCGCACTGGGCATATCACTCAGGCTAATTTTACCGCTGCAAGTATGTTAGGTATGCCCCGTAAAAATATACTGGGTAAACGCCTTGGAGCATACTTAACTGAAGACTCCCTACTGCAATATAACGCTCACCTTGGCAATACTTTTCAAGGCGTTGACTCTCCAGACAGTGAGATAAAACTTAACATCGATAATAAGCTAAGCACGGTACAGTTAAAGCTTACTATTAACGAAGATGGCCTTGAATGCCTTAGCGCACTGACAGATATTACCGCCACTAAAAAATCTGAAATAAAATTAAAACTTGCCGCCAGTGTTTTTAGTCATGCTCATGAAGGCATCATGATCACCGATTTAAAGGGCAATATCCTTGAAGTTAATGACACTTTCACTCAGATAACGGGCTTTAGCCGTCAAGAGGCCATTGGTAAAAACCCACGAATTTTCAGATCGGGTCGACAGTCTGCAGACTTTTACGACGGTATGTGGAGCACGCTGAAACAGCATAACTATTGGTGTGATGAAATATGGAATAAACGCAAAAACGGCGAAATTTATCCGCAAATGCAATCAATCAGTGCGGTGCGTGATGTGTATGGTAAGGTCATGCACTATGTCTCAATGTTTACTGACATAACCGATAAAAAAGCGCACCAGCAGCAACTAGAGCATACCGCCCATCACGATATGTTAACTGGTTTACCCAATAGAGCATTACTGGCCAATAAGTTAGCGCAGGCACTAAAACAGAGCCAGCGACGCGGTAAAAAGCTGGCACTGGCTTATCTTGATTTAGACGGCTTTAAAGCCATTAACGATATCCACGGCCATAGCACTGGCGATCAATTCTTAGTTTTAATTTCACAGGCGCTAAAAAGTGCGCTGCGTGCAGGAGACTTTTTAGCGCGTATTGGCGGTGATGAGTTTGTTGCAGTGCTGAGCGACCTAGAACAGGCCAGTGATTGTGAACCAGTATTACAGCGGATGCTGGTGGCTGCATCGCAAAGTATTATTTGCAATGAAGAAATACTGCAAGCTTCAACCAGTATTGGGGTAACACTGTACCCGCAAAATGGCACCGATCCAGACTTATTGCTAAGACAAGCTGATCATGCGCTGTATCAAGCGAAAGACGCAGGCAAAAGCTGTTATTTATTTTTTGATAAGGACTCTGCTGAAGCCTCGAAAACGAAACGAAAGAGCCTTGAGTGTATTATTCAGGCTTACGAAAACCAAGAGTTTGTTCTTTATTTTCAGCCTAAAGTAAATATGAACACAGGGAAAGTAGTGGGGGTTGAAGCATTGCTGCGCTGGCAGCATCCGCAACAAGGATTATTGCTGCCAGAAGTCTTTTTACCCATGATTGAAGACCACTTAATTAGCATTAAAATAGGCGAGTGGGTAATTGATACTGTACTTAAACAACTAGATGAGTGGCAAGAAAAAGGCTTAACGATTCCCGTTAGTGTCAACATTGGCGCCAGCCAATTGCAAAGTAGTGACTTTGTCGCCAACTTAGCTGCAGCTTTAACCGCTTACCCTAATATTTCTCCCGAGCTATTGGAAATGGAGATATTAGAAACCAGTGCCTTAGAAGATATGGTTAAAATTAGTCAGCGAATGAACGCCTGTTTACAAATGGGCGTTAAGTTTGCCTTAGATGATTTTGGTACTGGTTACTCATCACTTACCTACCTTAAAAGCTTGCCTGCTACGAAATTAAAAATAGATCAGAGCTTTATTCGGGATATGTTAACAGATACGTCTGATCTGGCCATTTTGAAGGCTATTATCGGTTTAGCTGATATTTTTGACCTTGGGGTCATAGCTGAAGGGGTAGAAAACAAGGCACAAGCTGACAAGCTGTTATCACTTCACTGCACTATAGCTCAAGGTTATGGTATTTCTAGACCTATGCCAGCAGCACAGGTGCCTAAGTGGGTGCAAGCTTGGCACTGCAATCCAACTTGGACTGCGTAATTCTTAATGCGAATAAAAGCGCTCTAATTCACTATCACTTACCCTCATAACTCAATTCTTTGCTTCCTAATCAAGTAACTAAAAAGGCTTCTTTTGTATCATGATTAAAGACTGTCGAATCCCCTTTAAAAATAGGCTATGTTAATGAAATAAACAGGTCGCTCTTACGGGCTTTAAATGCTGTTGAGCATGATTTAGCATTTGGATGTAAAAACGGTTTATGGGCATTATATATGGCGCTTAACGCAGCAAATTCAGCATTTAGTGATGGGACTTACCATGAGTAAAATTTTTCTAATTCGTCACGGCCAAGCCAGTTTTCATGCCGATGATTATGATCAGTTATCTGATTTAGGCATTGAGCAGGCTAAGCTGGTGGGGCGATATTTAGCCAATAAAACCATTACGCCAGATCTCGTGATAACAGGCTCAATGTTACGCCATCAGCAAACCGCGCAGCATAGCCTAGATACCTTTGGTTTGGCCGATGATGCACTGATAAGTTTAAGTGAGCAAGATGCTGGCTGGAATGAATATGACCATCAAAATATTCTCGGTGCGTATCATCCTGAGTTTACCAGCCCCAGTAAAATGCGCGCATTTTTAGCTCAAGAGCCCGATCCTCTCGCGGCTTTTCAGCAGCACTTTTTCGGCGCTATGGAGCAGTGGACACAGGCATCTGCAACGGCTAAGTTTAATGAAAACAACCTATATACAGAATCTTGGAGTGATTTTCAGCAACGGGTCATAGGTGTTTTTGAGCGCTTAACCAGCGAGCATCACGGTAAAACCATTTTGGTCTATTCATCGGGCGGACCAATTAGCGTGATTGCCAGTTTATTATTGGGATTGCCGCTAACACAGTTTGTCGATATTAATTGGTCATTAGTCAATGGCGGCGTGACCAAAGTGGTGGCCAGAGGTCAGGACAAGCAGTGGTCATTGTCGTCATTAAATGAGCACGATATATTCGAGCAACAAGGGGATAAAAGGATAATTACATACACCTAAGTGCTTATTTTTGCTGTAACAGCGCCTAAAATGGGCTTAAATAGCCCATGTAAATAATAAAAATAACTCATCATAAAATGGATAATAAGATGCGAAAAAATATTTTGATCACCGGGGCAAGTTCGGGTTTAGGTCGAGGAATGGCCATTGAATTTGCAAAACAGGGATCTAACTTAGCACTGTGTGCGCGCCGAATGGATAGGTTAGTTGAGCTCAAGGCTGAGCTAGAACAAATTAACCCGCAAATTAACGTGCTGATAAAAGCCTTAGACGTGAATGATCATGAGGCTGTTTTTAGCGTTTTTGATCAATTTAACGCTGAAATGGGGCCGTTAGACCGCATTATTATTAATGCGGGCATGGGCAAAGGTGCTTCTATTGGTACTGGGTATTTTCATGCCAATAAGCAAACCGCAGAAACCAATTTTATTGCCGCACTTGCACAAGCTGAGGCGGCAATGGCTATCTTTAGGGCTCAAAATTCAGGGCATTTAGTCACCATATCATCAGTCAGTGCAGTACGTGGTTTTAGACGGGCAATGACAGTTTACGCAGCCACTAAAGCAGCGCTAACATCTCTTAGTGAAGGCATACGTATTGATGTAATGAATACGCCGATAAAAGTAAGCTGTATTCACCCTGGTTTTATTCAAAGTGAGATCAATGAAGGGGTTGAAAAAATCCCCTTTATTGTCGATACCGAAACCGGTTGTAAGGCGTTAGTAAAAGCGATTAATAAAGAAAAAGCCAACGCTTTTGTGCCAGGTTGGCCATGGGCAATATTGCATTGGGCATTACGGATTGCACCTGTGAGTGTTATCAGAAAAATGAGTTAAATCATTTGCTTAAATTAGAATTAGAATTGGCCTATTTATCCTGTGATAGATAGGCTTTTTTGTATTCACACTGCACTGAACCTTAGTTGTGATGGGATTGAATGGTTAGATCCTTCAACAGTGAGTCGAAAAACTGCTTTAATTAAGTCATAATTTTTATCGTTAATGCTGCTGAGTTTTATTGTGCTAACCCATATTGGTATTTTTGGGGACGGCCGATTCAGTACTGGTACTCTTTTTACTTGGTTAGGTACTTCATGTTTAAAAAAATCTCATTATGCATTTTAGCTATGGCTTCTTGGCAAGCATCTGCTGAACAGTCTTATTTTTTTGACCAGCAAGATGGCCAATTTGATCTTGGCTATCACCTCGCTGAAAATGCCTATGGTTTTTTACCGGTTCCTATTTTAATTACTGAGCCTGCAGTTGGTGCTGGTGGTGGTTTGATGGGCTTGTTTTTGCACGAAACCGATGAAGAAAAAGAACTACGTAAACAAAAAGCCCTTGAGTCTATTGATGGCGGCGCCCAGTTAATTCCTGCAGCAATGACCTTGGTGGGCGGCGGCGCGACAGCCAATGGTACTTGGTTTGCTTTTGCGGGGCACCGTCATTCTTGGTTAAACGATAGTATTCGTTATACCGGCGGCGCAGGTGCTGCTAAGGCGAATTTAGATATTTATACTAATTTAGGTGGCTTACTACCTGAAGGGAAAAACCTCAAATTTGATACCACTACCGAAGCTTACTTTGCGATGCAAAAACTGCAGTTTAGAGTGGCTGATACGCCATTATTGTTGGGCTTAAAACAGCTATGGTCAGTGTCCAGTGTCTCATCATCAAACGCTGTAGTTGATTGGTTTTTGCAAACCGCACTGGGTGATAAACATACCACCTCAGGTCTTGGTTTGGTGGCCGAGTATGACACTCGAGATAATATGTTTTTCCCGAAAAAGGGTTACATTTTATCGGCTGAATACATGTTATATGATGAGGCGTTAGGTTCTGACAGTCATTACGGTACCTTAGATACCAGTGGCGAGTTTTATTTCCCTATTGCTAAAAAGTGGACCTTTGCGGTCGCTGCTAGTTATCAGGAATTGTATGAGAAAGACACCAGCCTTTCACCTACCACTAAGCCTTATGTTGATCTTCGTGGTGTATCAGCATTTCGATATCAAGGTGATCAAGTCGGCACCTTACAAGCGCAGTTGATGTATCACATAGATCACCGCTGGACGGTATCGACCTTTTACGGTTACGGCCAAACAGAGACAGAGACGGAATCAATACAAGACAGCAGCGACTCCGTTAATGCTTATGGTGTTGGCTTTCGCTATCAAATTGCCAGACGTTACGGCATTCATATGGGAGTGGATGTCGCCGCCAGTGAAGAGGAGCGGGCATTGTATTTTAACCTAGGCTCGGGCTTTTAATCGTCAATCAGACACTTAAGCACATATTAATTGGCAATCAGTTTATATGTGCTCTTACCTTTATAAGTACTATTGAATTCAGTAGTAGTCAATATCATCTACCAGGGACTTAGTTATAATTCTTACACTTTTAATTAAGCACTTTTCGATAATAAAATTATATTTAACTGATAATTGATTACACTGTTTATATTGGGTTGTCTCTATGTCTGTATTTTACAAATAGTGTTGCTATTTTATCTTTGCTTATGTCTTTATTAACAATCTAATCATTTTGTAACTGCTGTAGGTTATTAATAATTAGGGTTTGATTAATTTAAGAAACTATTTTTATTAATTGCCATTTAATTTGTTGGTAATTTAAAGTGTCGCGGCGAGGCTTAAGATGTTTATTTGTTGTTGCTCAGGTGTTTGTTTGCGGCTTGATTGGTGTTTACTTTGTGAGAAGCACTTGTTGCAGCCAGGTTTTTAATTTAAATTTTCAAAACTAATTTTATATTTATAATGTTATCAGTAGCAGTAGGTGAGTAGTACTGAATTGTTTTCTATTTTGGTCAGATTTGAAATTTATTGATCATTTCAAGAACAAGTGTCATTTCAATTGACTGGGACATAAGCTCTACCAATCATCACAATCATAAAAGCTAAGGTTTTGTAATTAAACATGGTGCCAAAGGCTAGAGTAAAATAGAGGTCTGAAATTTTGGTTTTATCTTATCTGTCTGTACTTTAATTATTTTATGTTTTTGATTGTGGCAGTGTCTTGCTGTCGAAACAATTCAGAGTGTTGTTTTTTATTCATATCTTGAGGGATATTTTTTATCCTAAGAGATACTTGTTGAATATATGTGCTGTTTTTATATTAACTGAAATATTTATGAGGGGTAAGTTAAGACTTAAGGTTTTTAGCCGTGAGTCTTAAGCTTGTTTTTCAAACTATATCTGTAATTTTTATTTTTACGTTTGTTGCTTGTTTTCTGCGTTGTTATTTTTTTGACTTTAAATTCAAAGCTGTTTTTTTGTTTTTATTGTTGTTTGAAATAAAATCTTCACTTTACTTATTTGTATGTTTTATTTAATTTACTCCCGCCTTTACTGATGCTGAATATATCACTTGAGATTAATTGACCAATCTTAATCTGTGGCAATAATTCGGCATACAGACATAAATAAAATAATTATCTGGAATAAATATGAAATTGAATGCTAAGAAACTTCTGCTTGCTACCAGTGTTGCAGCAGTACTTACAGGTTGTAATAGCTCATCAGACGATAAACCAAAAGACGATACCATTAGCATGGAAGTTCGTTTGATGGAAACCACAGATATTCATACCAATGTAATGCCATACAATTACTTCGAGAGCGCAGATCACAACGAAAACAATCTGCCTGAATGGGGCTTAGCGCGTACTTCTTTAGTGATTGCTGAAACGCGTGAAGAAGTCGCCAATAGCATGTTATTTGATAATGGCGATTTAATCCAAGGTAGCCCAATGGGCGACTACATGGCAGCGCTAGGTGCTGAGCATCTTAAAGGTGAAAAGCATCCGGTTTACAAAGCGATGAACTATTTAGAATATGATGCAGCTAACTTAGGTAACCATGAGTTCAACTATGGCCTTGAATACCTAGATGAAGCGCTTAAAGGTTCAGATTTCCCTTATGTTAGCTCAAACGTATGGAAAGCTGATAGCTCGCTTGAAAAAGTCAGCAATGCAGCAGATGAATGTGAAGTACGCATTACTGAAGATTTTTATGACACCGCAGAAAATATGTATAACCCATATGTCATTTTAGACCGTGAGTTTATTGCCGAAAATGGTGAATCATACAATGTTAAAGTCGGTGTCATTGGCTTTACACCACCAGATATTATGGGCTGGGATGCTTCGCATCTAGTGTGTAATGTGATGGTTTCAGATATCAAGAAAACCGCTGAACATTTTGTGCCTATGATGAAGGCTGAAGGTGCAGACGTTATTGTTGCTATCCCGCATTCAGGCTTGAACGATAATGAAGATGAATTTGCTGAAAACGCAACATTGCATCTAGCTTATGTTGACGGTGTTGATGCCATCATGTTTGGTCACGACCATCGCGAGTTCCCGAATCAAACTGATGAATACGGCGATATCCCAGGGGTTAATCCTGAACTGGGTTTAATTAATGGTATTCCTGCCATCATGCCAGGTTTCTGGGGTGCTAAGTTGGGTGTTATTGACCTAAAACTTAAATCTAGCGATGACGGCGAGACATGGACTGTTGACCATTCTCACTCTACAACCGAGCTGCGCTCATTGGTGCCAAATGAGTCTGATGTCATCATCGAAGACTTAGTGGTTACTGAGCACGAAGGCACAGTTAAATACATGTCAAAAACGATTGCTGAAATCGATGTGAACATGAACAGCTTTTTCCCGCAAGTGGTACCAGATTTATCCATGCAAGTGGTAAACCAAGCACAGCTTCATCAACTGAATAAATGGAAAGCGGAAGGTGAGTTTGCTGATGCATCTGCAGACGCCATCTTCATGTCTGTGTCTGCACCATTTAAATCTGGTCGTAATGGCGGAGCTGATTACACCAACATTCAAACCGGTGAACTAACTAACGCTTCAGTTGCTGATATCTATGTATTTGATAACAATACCCCAGCGGTCTTAAAAATGACCGGTGCGGATATGAAAAACTGGATTGAGTGGGTTAACTCTAATGCTTACCGCAGCCTACCATTGGCAGAGGGTGAGACTTTCCTAGTTGAAGGCTTCCCTGGTTATAACTTCGATGCGTTCTATGCTGGCTTTAATGAATCTGGCGAAGGCATGCTTAAGTACACAATCAACGTTGAAAACGAATCAAAGTACACCAACATTAATGGTTTCAGCTACACAGAAACTGACAATGAGCAGTTGACTAGCCTGACCTATAACGGTACTGACATTGCTGATGACGCAGAAATCTATGTGATTACCAATAGCTACCGTGCATCAAATTCAGATATGCCAGGTGTTGATAACGCTGAGCTTGTTAAAGATGAAGCGGCATTTAACAACCGTGAATTGGTGCAGTCCTATTTGGCTGATCGTTTAGCAGAGCAAGAAGGTGATAGTAAATTAGCGTTCCCAAATGCTGAAGTGTTTGAGCTTATTGCGCCAAATACTACTAGCGTGTCATTTGCTTCTGCAAAGCTTGAAGAAGGCTTCCGTTGTGCGACCAATGAAATTACTGGTCTTTCAACTGAGCAGGAAGATGGGACTAAAGAAGGTACTGAAGGTTTCACTATTTACAACTTTAACTTCGATTACAGCGGTGAATTTAACTGTAAAGCGAAGTAAGTTTACAGTGCAATGAAATTTAGCTGCGGCTTATATTTCATATAACACTAAAATCCTACTTAGTAATAAGTAGGATTTTTCATGTGTTAAATTTGGTGAGTTATCGACAAATTGATGCTGCTCACAGTTACGGAGCATCATTATTGCAGAGTGTGAACCACCTTAAGGTTTACCAGCGTAAAAGCACGTAGGTTATTACCATTGCTATTTTACTTTGCCGCTACAGGCAACTTTCAGTACAAGGATCTATCATGTTTGATTCAAAACCAGATAAAGCTTTTTTCGATCGCGCTAGTCAGTTTATTAATGTTGCTAATGAGTTTAATCAAAATCCCAAGGTAAAAACGGGTGAAGTAAGCGCTTCATTCATGTATTCCTTAACCCGCTACAATGCTTGGTTTGCTTCTACTGGTTTTGATAATGCCGAAGAGATGCAGCAGAAAAAAGCTGACATGGTGGCCTATTACACTGAAGAGTACCGCAAGTTGTTAGAAGGCAACATGGAAGATTACATCCAAAACTTTGACCATTACCGTAAAACGCAAAAGTAAACCTGTTGCTGCACAGCGCAAGATTATGATTTAAAAAATCCACTATTAGAGTATCGTTAAGATAATCGACAGTGGATTTTTTTATCGTTAATTATCTTGGTGTTGACGATTAAGCCCTATCAAGTGTCTCATTTTATACTCCGAGTAATGTTAATTACCCCGGCAACAACGGCATCGCAGTTTTGTTTCTAATAGAAACGGGCAAGACAAGATGACCAAGTTCCTATATCGCGTTGTGCTTAGCCGTACTGAGTACTCTGCAACCTGCAATCATCAACACTCAACAATGTGAAATGGGCTCATCAATAGGTGCTATAGCGCTAATTGTTGCCGATGCAGCCATGCTACCGGATTGCCTAACAGTGGTAACTGCCATACACCATAATGCTCATCATCTTGTAGGCGGTAGTAGCGAATATCATTATCGAACAATAGGCTGCGGCGCAACGAGCTGTAGAAAGTGAACAGTTCGCCTTGTTTTCCTAAATGTTGATCTGGAGTGAGGTGTTGATGGTCAACGGTCATGAAAAATACACTTATGTTGTGACCTTCTTGCTCTATTTGTTGCTCATTAAATTGATAACGAGCTTGAAACTGTATCGATGCCCCATCGCAATTTAACAGGCTAATACAGGCATCAACCGTCATAATACCTGCTTTGTCTTCGTTGTAGAGCAAGGCCATCCTAAAATCGACTCTTACGATGTCACCAGATTCAGTCGGATAATAAATATAATTATTATAATGTTGCTCGGTTAATTCAGTTGTTTGTACAGCCGCTTTGGGTAAGGTTAATTGATTTCTGGACGGCGTGGTGGTGAGCTGTATCTTTTGCGTCAGCTGCTGTAGTTGTACTGCAGATATTAAGGCGTTATGGCTAACGGTATTGAGCAAGCCTGTTTGAGCGCAATCACCTTCTGGGCACATTGCTAAACTGTAGTAATGATTGTGTTGTCCTAGCCATTGGGGCTGGGATGGATTAATGATGGGCAGCGGCAATGAATCACAGTGATCTTCTGAGGTCGCCTCAATGACTGCTGTTAATGGATGTTGTTGGCATAACGTAAAAGGCAGGTTTACTGAGGACGGTTGCCATTGTCTATACCCTATAACGGCGATAATGATACTCAAAAATATCAATATAACCATAGCTTTGATGGTTAGGGTTGTACGGGGATTTTTGTTTTGCTTTGTGGCCTGTGGCGCGTTTAATGCGTAACCATGACGCGGAATGGTTTTAAGCTCTATTGACTCATCGCTGGCAAGCTTTCGTCTTAAGGTACTGATGCATTGATTGAGAGATGCATCAGTCGCATTGCGGTTAGGCCAACCAGCTGATTGTAAATCGGTTTTAGTGGCAACACCTTCAGCCAGTATTAAATGTTTTAATACTGCATTTTCTGAAAACGATAATGAGTGCTGCTCACCTGTTCTAGCATCCGTCAGGGTTTGTTTGTCAGAATCGAATAGCAAGTTGGCCAGCAACAACATGAAAATTCCTGAGTGGTTAAGAAGAGATATAATATAGCGGAATGTGGTTGATGTTGATGTGAAAGTGGTCAAATAATTTGACCTTCCTCAAATAAAAAGGGGCATAAATGCCCCTTTGAGAGAGTGATGATGAATTTGGGGATTAATTCAATTTATGCTGTTGTTTGAGTTTGTCTAATTTATGGCAAGTCACACAGGATTCTGTTTCCAGTTCATCCTTAGGGACACCAAAACGACCGCCATTTTGCTCCATATGCGCACGTACATGGGGCTTAATTACCATGGTATTGCTGTCTTCGTCATACCGCTTGGCATGGCATGAATAACAAGTTGCCGACACTGGGCTCACATAAGCATCGACGTTAACATCAGTGGCCGGATATGCTCTGCTATCAGGATCATAAGTCAGATCCAATGCTAAGGGTTTGCCTTCTTCAGTTAAACGCTCTGCACCAAAAGTGTCACCTTCATGACAACGGTAACAGTTGGCTTGGTTAGCGGGGTAATTTACTGAGCGGATCCAATCCGGTTGTTTCTGAGTTGCCCGCTGGTTGTTATGTAATGAATGCATCCAGATTTTATGATCTGGGTGACTCACAACGAGTTGCTCAACAAAGTCTTTGTCACCTTGCACAGTATGACGTTCGCGAATGGCTTGGGTCGGCGGAGTATTGGGATTATGACATGCGACACACGCATCAACGATATCAGCAGTTGAGGTGCCGTAGCCTTTACCGCGAGGTATCATAGGCTTAAATGCAATAGCTTCTTCACCATCATTACCGGAGAAACAGGTCGTATTCGCCAGCTCAAGATTTGATTCGGTCTTACGAGAGTGACAACCACGGCAATTTAGCTCGGTAGTATCCGTTTCTTCATTGTAACCATGACAAGAACCGCAATTTTTGTTTGACACAATTGGGCGACGTTTAATTTCATCACGCAGGCCATAGGCATCAAAGAACCAACGTTTGTTATAAGTAGCATTGCTCTTAACGCCTTCGGCACCACAGGTCGCTGCTTGACCTAAATCATCCGTACAGAAAAAGACTCGATTCGAGATAAAGCCATAATTGTCTGAGGTGTCACCTGCAAAGGTATCATTCATCTCAATTGGCCCGACCCGGTAAACAAGGTTGCCATCAACTAATGCATGCACAGGCGTTAAGGGGCGTAATCCGCTTTGCTCTGACGTCATTCGCTTGGTGGTTTTACCGTAAACGGTATAGCCGCGGCCTTGTCCCATGTGACCAGCAAGCCCTATACCGTCTTGTTGCCCTTGGGTGAAATTAACATCAATGCCCCAGTTTACGTACAACTCAAGCCCGGTTAAATAATCCCAATCTTTTGCTTCTGTGCTAGTAAAAGGCAGCGCTTGGCCTTGTTGATCTTCAAGTCCAACCACGATTTCTGCAAATGATTCACCTTCAACATCAACAATCTTCGCATCGCTAATGTTGACATTCATTAGGCTGCGGCCAGCGATACCGGCATCGGCTTTGCCTCGGTGTTTATCATAGACATGCTCGGCACTATGGCAGCTTGAGCATTGGCTGTTATCACTCATACCGCTATGATCGATGTTGGCTTCTTCTAAGTTATGACAACTAGAGCAATTTTCACGAGTTGGCATTGTTTGCCAGTTTAACGCTTCAGTGTGTTCGGTTGTTTCTTCATCGTTGTGACAAGCTAAACAGTTACCAACGGTCTCAGAGCTAACACCAATATGAGCTTGATGAGCAATGATAGGCCATGTTTTATCATCATCGACTCTGCCTGCTGAGTGGCAAGTGGCACAGTTTTCTAGGCTATCACCGCCATGTTTAATGCTGGCAATGTCTTCATGACAGCTTAAACATGTTTGACTATCGACAATATTACGGGTGAACGATAGCTCAGAACCATCGACCATGTAATCAGTGTTTTGATATGTGGTCGGCACTAACTCAGTGCCATTTACGCGGAGGATAACGCGTTGGGGTAAACTTGCATCATAGCCATTTGGAAAGTAACTGCTATCGGCTAGGTTGGTACCCATTGTGTATTGGTATTGGCCGTTAGCAAAGTCGGTTAGCTCTCCTGGGCACTCTTCATTGCAGGTTTCGTTGAGCAGGTATTGCCAAGCAGAGCTATCACCATTAATTGGTGCGAGTAACTGAGCGGCTTCAACTCTAATGCTGTTAATTTTTGTGACAGGCGTCCCTTGTTCATTTTCAGCAGAGAATTTAAGGGTAATATTACCTTCAGAGACAGAAATATCTTCAATATCGAGGGATAAAACCTTCGCTGAAGGGCTGCTAGGTGGTGGTGAAATACCGTCTTCACCATCACGCCCATCGTTACCACACCCTGCCATAACAAGAGCGGCTAGTGACATGCTATATGCCCATATGTGCTTTTTATTGTTCATCATGATCATCTTAATTTTAGGAATATTAGTATTGCTTCCGCCGAGGACATTAGCTAAAGATGCGCAGATTTGATGAGTGAACTGTTTTAAAAATAGAGTTTTTTAGAGGGTTTGGCCTGATTTTAGATATTTTTAGCTTTTTTAACTGAAGCTGCTGGTAGTTTGGCTTTGAAAGTGGGGCATTCTAATAAATAAAATCCACTATCAGAGTATCGTTAAGATAATCGACAGTGGATTTTTTCTGATTTAGTTTTTTGATTTAGTTTGATGACTCATCACCACTAACCATTAACCACTAACCATTAAGCCAATCAGCCTTTAATGTTATAGGCCCCAGTCGTGTTGAGTACCACGGTAATGGCAGCATCGCTGGTGTTTTTCCAATACCAACCATGGGCACCTGCAAAAGGGGTGGTTAATGAGCCAGTCACTTTATTTGCAGTACTAATGTTGTAGCTTTCATAATAGCCAGTGGTATCGCCTTGGGGCTCACCGTGAAAGTCAAAAAACAACGGGGCTTCATCAAGGGTGTGCCATTGATAGGTTAAATGAGTAAATTGATTGAGCAGTAATTTATATTCCAAGCCTTTGCCTGCAGGAATAACCACATTGACGCTATCCGATCTTACCGCTGACGTTTTTCGGGCTTGTTTAATGTCGGCAACTAAGGGCGCGGTGACAATGACTAATTCTGCACTCTCAATACCATCTACACTTTCTTCATTAATCACACTTCCTGCATTTTCAACAGTCCCTATTTCAGCTGCTTGAGCTATTTGGGTTAACCCTAAGGCTGTGCCAATACCGGTCGGGTCGATATTGTATTCAGCAGGTAATATGGCTGTGAGCAGTACAATCGCGGCAATAACACCTGCAGCGATACTGGCTTCAATAAGCGTTGCTGTGGAGTGTACAGGAATAGTTATGGGGTGCACCGGAATAGCTATTGGCTGCAACTGTTGTTCATTCTTGTTCATGTTTGTTCCTTAAAAAATGCGGTAAATGATGATGCATATTCCGGCTGATTAATTGATAAAATAGCCAGTTAATTGAAAGCCCACTAACATTAAGCCGCTGCTCATTAGCAAGGTATTGGCGGCGGTAGAAAACTGCAGGTAGCTTCTATGACGTCGCCATAAACTCATCAAAATAAGCACTAAGCCCAACGCCAGAAACTGTCCGATTTCAACACCGACATTAAAGGCGATGATGTTGGCAACAAGTCCATCGCTGGGCAGCTGAAACTCTTGGATCTTGGTGGCTAAACCAAAGCCGTGAAACAGTCCAAAGATCATCACTGCAACCTTGGTATTAGGTTGAAAACCGAATAGGCGTTTAAAGCCGCCGAGATTATCAAAGCCTTTGTACACAATTGAAAATCCAATAATGGCATCGATAAGATAAGCATTAATCTGCACATCATTTAGCACCCCAAATAACAGGGTGACACTGTGGCCGATGGTGAATAAACTGACGTAAATCAGCACATCTTTAGTGCGAAACAGAAAGAAAATCACCCCGACGAGAAACAGTAAATGGTCGTATCCAGTGACCATGTGTTTAGCGCCAATGTAAATGAAAGGGAAGATGGAAACGCCCTGATTTAAGGTAAGAAATTGCCGAGTGTCTTTATCAACACCATGGGCAAATAAAGAAAATGAAGCGAAAAGCCCCATGAATATCACCACCATTTTTATGGCAGTGGCCAGTGGTTGGCTCATTGTTGTAACTCCAATAAGTCACGCACAAATGCGCGTTATAAATATCGCTTTACGACTGAGCTCAATCATTGAAGCTCTGCTGAAATAACTCAGTTTGGCCTTGATGAATGCGCAGTCAGTTAAATCACTCTTATTACGAATATGATTATAAAGTCGCTGACTTATTGATGTGGTGGAGGTATAGGGGGAGCAAATTGGTAACTTTGATAATCTATTGGATTATCTGAAAGGGTATTGGTATGGGCAAATTCAGCGACAAATATGGATTCGAATGGTGGATGAGCCGCAGAGAGTGACTGATTAGCATGTTCATGATCAGCAGCGGACTTATCAGGGTTATTCGCTGCTAATATTTCTGCCTGTGATTCAGTGGCATTAAAGGTTTTTTTAAGTGTATTTTCAGCCTCTTGGTAAGGATGAGAGTGCTGTGATAAATCTGCATGGTGATGGGCAAGCACGATACCTGATGGATGTTCTCCGTGAGGGTATTGCACTGAGAATGCCGTACTAATAGTAAATAACTGACACAGCAATACCACTAACACTATTGATAGTGTCATAGGGGATAATGGCCTAGATGAAGATTGCAGTTTAGCCTGATCGTTATTGAAGTTCAGTTGTTTAAGCCTTGGCACCAAGTTGCGTCATTTATTAAGGTGATTAAATCAGATAAACCTTAAAACTACTAGAGCTGCAATTATTGGTCATCGCCAGTAAGGCAAACTAGACTTGAACAGTCGTTCATTGTAAAATTGAGCAATCGTTCAATATAGATCTGAGACTAAGATTATGACTAAAGCAGCCAAATTTAATCGTGAGGAAACGATTCAAAAAGCGGCCAACCTATATTGGCAAAAAGGTTTTCACGCGACTTCAATGCGTAACCTGCAAGAAGTAATCGATTTACGCCCTGGTAGTATTTATGCCAGCTTTGGCAGCAAAGAAGGCTTGTTTAAAGAGGCCTTACAATACTATGCGCAAACGGGTGTTGAGATGTTAGCCCAGTGCCGTATTGATGCTGGCTCGCCCCTTAGGGCGTTAAAACTGTTTATTGAGCGCTCAGTGTTAGCCAACAAATCAACCGTGCCAAGTGGTATGTGTATGCTGGTTAAAACTGTGGCAGAATTAACCACAGACAATGCCGATTTATTAGCTGAAGCTAAAAGTGCCTTAGGGATGGTTGAGGCTGAATTTGCCGCACTACTCACTGAAGCGCAGCAGTTAGGTGAGTTAGATACGACTCAAGATCCACAGGCGTTAGCACGTTTTATTCAAGTGCAGATAATTGGTATTCGTACTTATGCCCATGCCAATCAAGATGACGATACCATTCAAACTCTCATTGATGGTGTATTTGAAAGTTCGCAATTAATGCCTGGCCATTAAAAAGCGTTTGATTGTTGCAATGGCAATGCAGCGGCTAGGGACAAAGAGCACTAAAGTAAAACCTCTAAATAAATGATTTTATTTTTAAGGGATGAATATGGCTATTACACTGGCTTTTGATGTTTATGGCACGCTAATTAACACCCATGGGCTGTTGGCACAATTGCAAACGCTGGTGGGTGATAAAGCCTTTGGGTTCTCAACTACTTGGCGCGAGAAACAATTAGAGTATTCGTTTCGCAGAGGCTTGATGAACAATTATGTTCCTTTTAGTGAGTGTACCCGCCAAGCGCTAGATTATACCTGCCTGTATTATCAAATATCTTTATCTTCAAGCCAAAAACAAGCCTTACTAGAACGCTATAAAACCTTGCCAGCATTTGCAGAAGTAAAGCAAGGCTTGCTGGCATTTAAAGCCCAAGGTTATCGGTTATTTGCCTTTTCAAATGGTACTGCCAAAGCGGTTGAGCAATTATTGCAAACAGCAGGCCTTATTGAGTTATTTGAAGCGATAGTGAGCGCCGATGAGATCAATACCTTTAAGCCTAATCCGGCTATTTATCAGCATTTTTTGCAAGTGTCAGGCTCAGTCGCCAGTCAAACTTGGTTAATCTCCAGTAATTCTTTTGATGTGACGGGGGCTATATCGGCAGGGCTTAAAGCAGCTTGGGTTAAGCGATCACCAACGGCGATATTTGACCCTTGGGAGATTCAGCCCAATGTGATCGCCACTGATTTACTAGCATTAGATAATATGATGAGCCAATTTGCGATTAAAGAGACTTAACGCCGCAGTGATAACATTTACCAAAGCTTATTTAGCAGTGAAGTTAATGAGCCGTGCTCTAAAAGCTTAAAGCAGAACGGGATAAATCCCATCAACAGCGGGTTCATAAACTAAAAAACGGATGATATTTATCATCCGTTTATTATGTCATCGGCTTTAAAAAAGTCTCACCATTAGTTACTTTCTAACTCTGCCAATAGTTGCGTCAGTACCTGTTTATATGACTCAACCGGATGAGCGCCGTTTAAGGCACTAGTGCGGTTAAATATAACCGTCGGTACCGAAGAAATCCCCGCAGCGGTCCATTGGTTTTTCTCAGCGCTGATATGCTCTCTGATGTCGGGGTTGTCTAATAATGCCATAGCCTCATCGACGTTAAGCCCAATAGCAGCTAGTTCATTGGCCAATACTGCTCTATCTGAGACATCTTTATGCTCAGTAAAGTAAGCGCTAAACAAACGTAATTTCAATTCAGTTTGTTTATCAAAACCTTTGGCGTAATCCAGCAATATATGAGCATCAAAGGTATTAACGATATGCATGTCGTCGCCAAAGTTAAACTCAAAATCGAATTCGGCGCCGCGCTGGGCAATATTTTCTCTGGCTTTGGCGCTATCTTCAGCACTTGAACCATATTTACGCGCCACATGTGCACGTAATTCTTCACCTTCTGCAGGCATATCAGGATTGAGCTCAAAAGGTTGCCACTCAAGTTCAACTTTGTCTTCTATCCCCAGCTCTTTAATGGCTTGCTGCAAACTCTTGTAACCGACCACACACCATGGACAAACTACATCTGAAACGATATCGAGTTTAATTTTATCTGACATATTACACCTGCCTTGCTATGTGATTTTGGACTTATGCTTTTCTTGGGTTTGTACTTAGGTTTGTACTTAGGTTTGAACTTAGGTTCGAATTTAGAATTGTACTTGGATTTAGCTTTGAAAATGATTAAAGCTGATAATTATCAGCTTTAATGTTAACCGTAAACGTCTTACTTATTGGTGAGCGCTGAATTAGCGGCTACTTTTCCCAAGCAAATTGTTGAAAAGGCTTATCCACCGGAGTATGAGCAACATGGTTTACGTAGTTGCTAATGACTTTTTGTGACAGACCTAAAACGATTTCCAGTAACTGTTGCTGACCATAACCTGCTGTAAAGAAGGCTTCCATTTCAGCATCAGATAACAAGCCACGGTTACGCACCATCAACAATGTGGTGTCATGTAGTGCTTGTAATTTAGCGGTTGGCATAGCGGTGCGATTTCTCAGTGCTTCAGTTAATGCGCCATCCACTTTCATCATATGGGCGATGCCAGTATGGGCTGGTACACAGTATGTACAACCATGTTCAACATTAATGGTTTGCCACACTACCGTTAATTCTTCGGCATTGAAAGATGAGCTTTCAAATAGGTTATGCAGTGTTTGATAGGCCTCAAAGGTATTCGGCGATTCAGCAAGCACTCCATGAAGATTGGGCACCATGCCAAAGCTTTTTAAAGACTGTTCTAACATCGTTTTACTTGCTTGTGGTGCAGACTCGATAGTGTGAATAGTAAATTTGCTCATGATGATGCTCCGAATTTGAATCTTCTTATAAATAATTTAGTTCAAGTCAGTTAGCTCTAGTAAAAAATAGGGGGTAACTTCATTGTGTGAAATAAATATAGACTTAATTGAACGATCGTTCAAGATTTATTTTGAACGATTGTTCAAAATAAAAAGTGTTTTGCGATTAATGCATTGAAAAAGCGTAGATTTAAGTTTAATTTCTCGACGTAATTGTTGAGTGATAGCCATTTTTTCTCAGGGCAAAGATAAGCATAAGGGCTTGAGGGAAGTTATTGATACTGAGCAATCGTAAACTTGAAGCTTATATCAACTATTAGGCGGCGACTTTGATTGGATTCAGTTTGGCAGCAAGCTATGATTAGTTTAATCAAAGTTAGCTGAGTACGCTTATTCGAGCTTATTCGAGCTTATTCAAGCTTATTCAAGCTTATTCAAGCTTATTTGAAGTTGCTTGAAGCTTCCAAGGACATGATAAATGCAATCGATTACTAAACAGCTGAGTCTTTTTCTTGATGTGGTGCAGCAGGGTTCGTTTACTAAAGCGGCGGCATTGCACGATATGGATAACTCGTTACTGTCAAAGCAAATCAAAAAGTTGGAAGCCGAATTAGGGGTGCAATTACTTAATCGCTCAACGCGCTCGTTTTCATTAACCTCAGCAGGGGAAGAGATCCTCGAACAAACCCAGACTTTATTAGATACCCTAAATCAAATCCAAAATATTGCAGATTCATATCAGTCTGAGCCGAAAGGGATTATTAGAATTACCTCGTCTATCTTCTTTGGTCAGGAGTATCTGCAACCTGTCATCAGCCAATTTATGAAGCAATACCCCAATGTTAAAGTTACCCTGTCATTGGATGATAAACGCGCCGATATTATTTCTGATCACTTTGATGTGGCTTTTAGGATTGGCAAGCTCACAGAGTCGAATTTGATTGCAAAAAAAATTGCCAAGACCCACTTTGCCATCTTGGCATCAGAAGCATTTTTGGCAGAGCATGGTCACCCGCAAACCCCAGAAGAGTTAATTCAATTGCCTGCGGTTATTTATAGCAATGGTAATGTCATCTTAGATCAGATGCGCTTATCCCAGCAGCCCCATGGCGAACAGTTTAAAAACTATAAAATGCAGGGGAATTATAAAGTCAGCGATGTCAGAACCATTATTGAAGCGGTGAAGGATGGCTTAGGTTACACTCATATTGATTTATTTAATTTAAATCAGTCGATTACTGAGCTTAAATTAGTGCCATTATTAACCCGCTATTCACTTTCCACTATGGATACTGGCATATATGCTGTCTATCCGCATCGTAAGCAAACCCTGCTAGTGAGTGAGTTTATTAAAGCGGTGCAGCAATATATTGGCACGCCACCTAAGTGGGTTGAACACGTACCGAATTATAAAAACTTATATAAATAAACTGAAACTAATTTTAGTGATGGTTATTCATTGTAAGTGAAAAATGTGGTGTAAGTAGTTGTTTTTGAGGGTGTTTGTTTTCAGTCGCAATGAATTAAAAGGAGGGTATACCATGTCTGTAAACAAGTTGATGAGCTTAGGATTCATGCTATTACTTACTGGCTGCGCCGCAACGCAAGCCAGTAAGCAAAAAGCGGCCATGTATCAGTTTGATGAGTTACAGCAGGTTAACTCGATTAGTCATTTTCGACTTGATAGTTGGCGCAGTATCGATAGCCGTAGTTTATTTATTGACGTGCGCCCAAGGCAAAGTTATTTACTGGTGCTTGATGGCATTGATAATAATTTGCAGTTTGCACAAGCCTTATTGGTCTCATCGAAACTGGGGACAGTTGAAGCGGGTTTTGATACGGTATCGACCGCGGCAGAGCCGCAATTCACCACCCGAATAAAAAGCATCTATCGCATTGATGATAAACAGCAAGAACAGCAAGTGAAACAAAAAATAGCAGGCTTTTCAGCGGTTAAAAAGCCTTAGTGGTTAGAGAGTAAAATTAAGCTTGCAGCAGTAACGACAAGTGTCAGTTTAAAAACGATTTTTCACTTGAAAGCGCCACTCCCAATCATCGACATATTCGCCGCTGGTAAAGGGCACCGCGAAATCAATATGGCCGACACTACCGTAGCTGGATTTTGATGAATACACTCTGGCACCAATGCCAATGCTGCCAATGGGGGCGTTGACTTCATTATTGTCATCAGGCCCGCCAAACGCCTGTCCAATATCCACAAAGGTGGCCCAGCCAAGTTCAGCAAGTTGATATAAATTGATGTTGGGATAATAGCGGACTTCTCCTGTGAGCAACCATTGATTATCACCATATTGATAGTCGTTAGGATAACCTCTTACCCCTGTATCATCGCCTAGGGCAAAGGGGTCATCGAGGTAATTATTTTGCGAGCTGGCTAAGCGGGTTTTAGCGTAGGCGGTCCATTTAGGGTTAATGTGGTGGAAGTATTCACCTTGGATGCTGATATTATAGTAATCGGCTTGGCTGGTGTTAAAGCTGGCTTCACCAGTAAGATTAAATAAGAATAAATTATCTTGTTGTTGATAGCCTCGACTGCTACTGACCGTTAGGTGATAGCCTACAGAAGACTCTTCGGCGACATCGCGAGTCTCAATGCCTAATTGAACAAAGTGACGCCAGCCTAAGTTAAAGTCCTCATGATTATTAATTAGATGGATATTAGTAAACACCTTATAATCATCTTGTAAGTATTCATAACTTGCCCAAGGGTATAAAAAGTCTCTGTCTTCAGGCAAGGCTTGATTTGGGAAGGTCTCACTGGGCTCAAATTGGTGTTTATCTTGGGTAAAACCTAAGCTAATTCGCGATAAATCCGCCTCTGTTTTATCAATAAGCCAGCCATAGCCGATAGCGGCATAATCGACATTATGCTCAAACTCATTAACGTCTTGGCCATTTTGTCTTAAGGTATCAATACGTTGATCGGTTAAGTATTCTGCGAAATACCTATCGGGGGTATCTAGTGAGTAAAACGGCTTATTAAAATACAGTTGGGTTGCTTGACCATCACTATTATCATACCAATTGGCAGCAATTGTGGCGTGTTTGATGAATTTTAGTGGTGCTGAAATGCCAAACTTATAACCGGTTCGATCAGCATTTGATTGATATTTAAAGCGGGTTTTAATGCCGCGTCCCATCAAGTTATCTTCTTTTATCCCGACAGAAAACTTAGTTTCACCACCGCTAGAGCTTAAGCTGAAGGTGGGCAAGAGTGACCAATTATCCCAGGTTTCCACCACCACAGTATCTTGCTCATTCTCTGCGCTAGGATCTTTTTCTGCGAGATAAATTTTGGCTTCTCGCAGGTAAGGCTCGGCTCGCAGTAAGCGCTGGGATTCTGCAAAGGTTTTTTGATTTACCTCATCGCCTTCAGTGAACGTAAGCTTATCGAGGATCGTTGCTTCAGTGGTGTTGATATGTAGCCAGTTGGCCCAGTGGTGAATAAAGAAGGCATCAGGGTCTGATTCATCAAAAATAGCATTGCTCTGCACGATAATGTTATCGACAGTAAAGGGGGTTGACTGGTTTTTGCTGTTTGTCATTACCAATGCCGAGGCTGAATGCTGCAGGTTGTTAATTTGCTCAGCATGTGCCGCGGCGATAGAGATAATCAAGGTAATAACAAGGATAATGGCTAAAGCGCAATTAGCGCGAATTATCACAATATTATTAGTTTTTATTATGGTACCTACTCAATTATTTATAGAAGGGATAGCTAATTAAGCTATTGAGTAAATAGCATTTAAAATTTCAACAGCTGAAATTAAATGCCTTATCTTAGTATGGCGGGTATTTTGAATTTCGCTGCTTTTTTGCGTAAAAATCAACAAGGGAGCGATGTGCTCCCTTGTTGGTGTTGCCGAGGGCCTTTTTTAGAGGGCCATTTTAAAAGGGCGGTTATATAAGAGGCTATTATATAAGAGGCTATTATATAAGAAGCTATTATTTAAGAAGCTATAAACTTCGCTTTGGCGGTACGATGACGTTAGCGAAAATAAGTCCAGCAATCAGTGACATAAAAATCAAGAACACTTGTGAGCCAATATGGGCCTGATTGAGCATGGTTTCACCTGAAATCATTGCGTTTAAGCCGATATAGGTTTTACTGCCAGGCACCAAAATAACAATGCCTTGAAGTAGGGCAATGGATACCGGTGCTTTCATCCAACGGGCAAATAAGTTGGAGTAAATGCCCACCGCCAGTGCGCCGACAAAAATACCAATAGACTCGCCTAAATATAAGCCGCCAATCATGGCTGAAAAATACGCCACGATACCGGCAAAAATGCCCCAAGGTGAATCCTTAAGGCGGGCTTTAAAGATAATCACTAACGCCATTGAGAGTAATGGCACCGCCGCCCACGAGGCATAAATTGGTAGCGCGTAAGGCTCAATATGCACTGATTCGCCAAACATGACTTTACCCAGTGTCATGCCTAATACGGCGCCAAAATACAGCTTAAACAGCAGCATCATCGCATCCATAATTCTGGCTGTGCCTGAGATGAGATCCCGCGCGGCTAACTCCGCAAGCCCCAGTGTTAATGCTAAACCGGGAATAAAAATAATAATCCCAGAGAGGATCACCACAGGAATATTAATACTAGGGTCTAATATGGCAATACCGCAGGCAAGAATCGCACATATCACCGCCGCAAGGGGCTCAAGCATTTCTGCCATTCGTGACGAGCGCTCAGCCCAAAAAACCATGCCATAAACCAGTAGCCCTAGCATGGCTGACCAGAACACATCATTCCAACTGGTGTCCATCAGCATCGCAAAAGCGCCGGCGCTGACGCCAAAAGACAGCAAGGTTAATTTATGGCCGTAAGGGTTAGGCTTGTTGGCAATTTCTTCTAGGCGATTAAGGGCTTCGGTTAAGGTGCGCTGACCTGTGGTTAGCTCTTCAACTAAATCAAACGTGCGGGCAAGGGAGCCTAAATCTAACTCCCCTGGTTTGACCCGCGCCACATGATTATATTCTTGCTCAGTATCATGCTGTAACACGAAGGTCATTGAAGTGGGCGAGATCAAAAAATAGCCTTCAATCCCCAAGGTAGTAGAGACCGTTTGTAAATGGGACTCAAGGCGATATGCCGGGGTGCCAAATTTGTGCAACGCCTTACCTAATCTTATGATAAATCGGCGTTTTTCAATGAAGTTGTCATCGTTCATTTTGCATGGTCACTCTAGGGTAAAAGGGAGTCGTTATTTGGCGCGCATAGTAACCGAAATGTGCTTTACTGAATACCTACATTTGGCTATTTTTACGATTTTATCAGTCGGTTAAAAAGCATTGGCATAATTTAGTTTATACATACTGTAGACCAGAAATGTTTAAGCTGAGGTATTAACGCTCAAAGCGCAGGTCAAAGGGGGGATTAAAGGCAGAGGTTAGCGACGAGCCATGTTGATTTTTTGGCTGTAAAACCAGCAAGCAGACAGGTATCTATGATGGCAATGTTATAGCTAACGGCCTAGGTATTACCTAAGCCGTTGATGACAGGTTAATTAAAGCGACTGACTGTCTTTAACGATAGTGCTAGATGCTTTAAATAAATGAATCGCACCCCATGCCAAAATAATCATTGAGATACTGAGGGAATAGCGCAGTGATTGCTCGCCAAACTGTGGTACTAAAGCGTCACTGACCATGCCAACAACTAATGGTCCAAAGCCTTGACCTAAAATTGCCATACACAGCATGGTTAGTGCCACGGCCATGGCTTTCATTTTAGGCCCTGCAACGGTTTGCACTGCGGCAAATGATGGCCCAGTCCCAGTTGATAAGGTAAATACCCCTAAAAATAATAGCCCCAGTGCCAGCGTTGAGTTAGCAACTAAAAAGCTGCCGATAAAGATTGGAATGACAATCACAAAGCAACATGCGGCCCATTTGACTTCCCAGCGCTGATCTTTAGCAATAATCTTAGGGGCTAAAAACGCCCCTGCCAAGGTACCAAACAAGGTACCAAAGCCCATTACCGAACCATAAAGAACACCGACTTCTTCAAGGCTCATGTGATGGGTTCGGATTAAAAATGACGGTAGCCACTGCACAATGCCATAATTACCAAACGCGCCCATAGATAGCCCTAACATCAGGTTTCGATAGGTTCTTTGTGTTAGCAGATGTTTGATGGTCGCAATAAGGTTGAGCTTATCATTATCAGCATTGATGAGCGGATTGCTGACACTATCTAGGCCTCTGTTATCTTTTACTGTCAGCCAAACCACCAAGCCCACGATTAAACCGGGCAGGCCCATAAAAATAAAGGTCATTTGCCAACCCACACTGTTGGCCAGTAAGCCGCCTAAAATTAATCCCGCTAAAATACCAACGGTGCCGCCAGCTTGGAAAATACCAATCGCAAAGGCTTTTTGTTTACCGGGAAATAAGTCCCCCAGCATGGCGTGACTGGCAGGAATACAGCCTGCCTCACCCACTCCGACGCCAATTCTGGCTAATAGTAGTTGAATGAAGTTAACTGACATACCGCAAGCTGCAGTCATGGCACTCCACAGCGCCACACTAACAGAGATGATCAATGGACGATTATATTTATCAGCCAGTCTGGCAATGGGAATACCAAACACAGCATAGAAAAAGGCGAACGCAAAGCCGGTTAACAAACCTAGTTGCGTATCAGAAAGGCTTAAGTCGTGCTTTATTGGTTCGATTAACACCGACAATACGAAGCGGTCCATATAAGCCAAGGCGCACACTAGCGCCAGCATAAACAGCACATAATAGCGATTGGTCGCCTTGCTATCTTCGGCAGTTGTGGGCCGGTTTTCGGCGTTTAATGCGCCATCGTCGCTGATGACATTGCTGGAACTTTTCATAAATGATCCTTGTTATTATTGTTATCGGCGAAGCGTTTACGCGCTAATGGGAAAGCTGGCATCATTATCAATGGGATATATAGGGTGCGTGAGCTTGGTATGCGCAAATTCGCCCACTCTGGCGGTGGTAAGCCCGGGTGAGTCAGCCATCAGTAAGTGATCACTTACTTTTTGGTAGAAGGCGCGCCAATGTGCTGATGATTTAACGCAAACCACATCGTATTCATAAATATCAATTCCGTGGGCACGCCCCGATACATCGTCAAAAGCTTGGCCTAAACCGGTTTGCACAATCACATCCACTTGGCCAACGGTGAGTCTCACTGAAGGGCCTAAATCGAAGCTCACACCATTTAACATAGGGCCACGAATGGTTTCTATGCCATCAGAAATCGACTTTACATAAGCTGTGCACGCAATAGGATTGCCACTGCGAAGTGGATCTAACTTGCCACCTAAATTGACACTAATCGTTGCGCCAACACCCGCCTCAATCGCTTGCTTTACCACTTGGGGATCGCGAATATTAAAAAAGGCCACTTTACCCAAGTCGGTGGTGAGGATTTTACTCAGCAAATGGGTTGTGTCACCGGTACAGCCGCCACCGGGATTGTCACCGATATCTGCAATCACAATCGGTTTATTATCATTTTCCCAAAAAGCGGCAGGGGCTTGATAGCGGCCTTTAGTGGCAAGAATATCGGTTGTGATGGCAATGGTTTGATCGACATTAGGTGGCAGATTAAGGCTGAGTTGTCTGTTGTCCCAAATCCATTGGGCAAATTCAGTGGCAATTTGCTCAGCTAACACAATATCGTTGTCAGTGGTCACTAATACATACATGCCGCAATATTCAGTGTCTTGATAGGGAAAACCGTGCATTACCGAGCAATTGAGTATTTGAGGATTTTGTTCATAGGCAAGGCACTTATCGCGGATTAAGGTGCCAAAGGTACCTGCCTCCATGGTGGTTGAAGGCGGCAATAAAATCGGAATTTTCTGGTAATTCATGGTGGGCGTCAGTTGATTTAAAAAGGCGCTAACCCCAGTGAGTAGTGCTTCTTTGGCGCAAGGATTAAAATCTACGTGGGCATATTCTTTACAGGTGGTGTAATAGTCATATTCACGAGCAATAAGATCTGTCACTTTGCCATGTAAATCAGTTGAGGCAACGATTTTGGTGTCAACCCCAACGACCTCGCGGATGGACTTAGCCAGATCGCCTTCTAAATCTGAGGTGCTTTGGACGATACCTGCGCCATGAACCATCAAATAAAATACATCGACTGGCTCATTGGCTAATGTTGATAACAGCTGCTGCTTGACGGCGGCATAAGCATCGTCGGTAACTGTGCCGAATGTGGTGTTAACGTGCATGAATACTGTTGGGACGATTTCCCAGTCATTTTCGAGACAGGCATCAATAGCGCCGCCCATGGCAGTACCCGCAAGCTTTAATAGCGCTTCACCTTCATACACCACTAAATCTTTAAGGGTTGTCGGCCCAGTTAACTCTGTGGCATAGGTGTTTGTTTCATGAAATAGCCCACCGATCCCCACGCGAATTTTATTTGAATCTTTCATGCCACCACCAACTTGTAATCAAAACGTTAACGTTAAGATAGGGGCTTAAGCAATCACCACACTGTCACATTGATTACATTTGCTGAACATTATGCGCCGAAACAGCAGTTGTCAGTCCAGTGACAAAGACGCTGCTGGCAAATGTTAAGATGAAATCTTTTTGTTCGTTGCGTGAAAGTTACCACTTTGTAATCTAGGTGACAGATTGCCTCTAATCAGTTTGTTACCCCTAGATAAAGGCAAAGTTGTTGAGTTGCGCAGTTTGGGAGCGTGCTGTTTTTTGCTTATAAAAATAATCCAATAAACAAAAATAAATAAACAGGTGCGACGATGAAGAGAACACAATTAGGTATCGCAATTAGTGTGGTTTTGCTGGGGCTTAGTGCTCCAAGCTATGCACAAGAAAATGACCCTACGCAACAAGACAACGCCACAGGTATTGAAGTCATTCAGGTGACATCACAAAAACGCGCCCAATCAATTAATGAAGTCCCTATTGCCATCAGTGCCATGAACGAGACCGATATTGAAAGGCTAGGCGCGCAAGATGTGCGAGACATGCAATTTAGTGTGCCGAACATGATTGTCACTGGGTACATAGAGTCGTCACCATCTTTTGGTATTCGCGGTATTAGTGATCGCTCACGTAACCCAGGTTACGATAACCGCGTTGGGGTATATATTGATGGCGTTTGGGTTGGGCGCTCATCAGCTGCTAACCAATCCGCGTTAGATGTTGAACGTGTTGAAGTATTGCGCGGCCCTCAGGGAACCCTATTTGGTAAAAATACCGTTGCTGGTGCGATTAATATTATTACTAAGCGACCACATTCAGATGAGCTGAGCGGGCGTTTAGGTGTGGATATTGGCAATTTTGGCCTGCAAAGCTATAACGGCAGTATTAATGTTCCATTTTCTGAAGATTTTTCAGGGCGCTTGTCAGTGACGAAAACCGATCGTGATGGTTTTGTTGAAAACAGCGATCCGCTGGGGGTGATCCTCCCAGCAGATAAATTTGTTGATGAATTCAATAATAAAGATGAGCTGGCAACCCGAGCGCAATTTTATTGGCATGCGGGTGAGAATACCAACGTGTCGTTAAGCTTTGATTATGTTGAAAATAAAGCCAACGTATTACTGGGTGAAAAAGTCGATGATCCACTCGCACCGGATGTCAATGTGGTGTCATTAGATTCAAGCCAAAGGTTAGATAGCACCATTAAAGGCAGCGGGCTGACCATTGATCATACCTTTGCCAATGAATTCCAATTAACATCGGTTACAGGCCTACGTAGCTCAGAATGGAACTTAAGTGATGTGGATGAAGACTATTCGCCACTGCCCTATGCCTTTACTGAATTTCAAACAGAAGACTCAACTCACTTCTCTCAAGAGTTAAGACTCGCTTCTCCTGCCTATGAAAGCTTTGATTACATTGTTGGCGCTTACTACCTAACCCAAAGTATTGAGGGTGACTCAGATGTCCAAGCCTTTGCACCTGCACTTAACCCAGCAGCGCCACCAGTGTATGTTGGTGCTAGCCGTGTAGCTGATGTTGATGCCGATTCATATGCGCTATTTGCCCACGGTAATTATCGATTTACTGATCAGTGGAGTATCACCGCAGGTCTTCGTTACACCTATGAAGAGAAAGCCATTGATTACACCATTGTTGATACTTCAGGCTTGTTTACTAATTTATCAGCCAAAGAGTCACGTGACGCATCAGATGTATCACCTACGGTGAGCTTAAATTGGATCCCTGTTGAAGATTTACTGCTATTTGCCCGCTATTCTCGCGGCTTTAAAAGCGGTGGTTATAATGCCGACTTAATCAATGATGCCGAAGCGTTACCCTTTGAAGATGAGTCAGTTGATTCTTATGAAATTGGCTTTAAGTCGCCATTTTTAGATAACACCTTAAATCTAAATGCCAATGTGTTTATCTCACAACATGATGATTATCAGGTGCAAAGCTTTACCCAACTGCCATCAGGTGGCACGGCTATCACCATAACCAACGCCGCTGAAGTTGAAAGTAAAGGCTTTGAGCTTGAGCTGCAATGGCAACCTATCGACAGTCTACAGTTGTGGGCAAACTATGGTTACACTGATGCTGAATTTAAAGCTTTTCCAGAGCCAGCAGGCCCTGGTACTGACTTCTCGGGTAATCAATTAGCTGAAGCGCCTAAATATACCTATGGCATTGGCGCTGAGTATCGTTATTCACTGAACTATGGCGATTTTGTGGTTCAGGCTGATTACTTCAAACGGGATAAGTTTTACTCAAACCCAGATAATGCCGTCAGTAACTTAAACCAAGAGCGAGGTGAAAGCGCTGCAAGAATTGGCTTTGAAGCTGAGTCAGGCGCATGGAATGTGTTCTTATGGGGTAAAAATCTGGCAGATGATGTGTCGCAAATTCATAACTCGACCTCATTTTTGGGCATAGGACGTGCTCAGTACAGCCAGCCAAGAACCTATGGCGTTAAAGGACAATATAAGTTTTAGCCTTGCAGGTGTAACCTTGGTCTAGCTAACGCTTAACCTTGGTTTTGACGATAAATAAAAAGCGCAAATTATTTTATAATCTGCGCTTTTTTGATGCTATTTAACTTAATGTTTAAAGTGAGCCATTAACTTCAACTCGTCACTGCAGTCATTCACTCATCCCATAACTTGCGGGCAATTAAGCCTATTTACGCCTATGACGCGATGGCTTTAACAGCCACTTGAGAGGTGATCATTTTATCCACCCCAGATATTTTGACTAACGGCTTAGAATCTAAAATACGGATTTTTCCATAGTGATATTCAATAAATCCGGCATCTGACCAATCTTTCAGTAACTTGTTAATGGCCTGACGGGTCGCACCTACTGAAGAGGCTAACATCTCTTGGGTAAATTCAAGCTCTTGGCAAGCAGAGTTAGGAACATTAGTGGCTGAAAAGGCCAGTAAAAATAATATTTGATTGGCTAAGCGGCGCTCTAAATTAAAAAATAACCCATACTCATACATGTTAAACACCTCTCGAATACGATAGGCCACATGCTCACACAGTGTTTTATAAATAATGGGATATTTTTCAGTTAATTGCTCGAAGTCCTTCGATAAAATTTTACCGACTTTGACCTCACCAATGGCGATAACATCTTGCGGACGTACATCATTATCAATAGCGGATAAAAAACCGATGCAGTCACCCTCACCATAAATCACATAAGTGGCTTCTTTACCATTGTCTGCAATAACTCTTAGACGGACCGTACCACTGAGTATTTGATATTGACCCGCGCCAGCACCTGATTCACCTTTTCTGTAAATGTGCTCTCCATCACTAAAGTGTTTTATTTTAAATGTAGCGGTTACTTCGTCTTGAATGTGTTGCGGCAATAACGCAATCCAATTAGCTGTATTCGACATACTAGAGCTCACTTTGGTTATTATTTTTAGTATTTATGCTGAAATTGACGGCCATATTTTATTGTTATATTGGCCTTTTTCTTGTAAAAAATTTAGCCATCACCCTAAAAGGCTGCTGATTATATCTACCATGACTGAGGTCGACAGCATAGTAATAAATGGTGCTAATTTGTTACATGCGGGTGCAGTTAGTGTTTTTTATTAACAAGAGTTACCCAAGTGTCATCTTGATTGCAGTGTTGGCCAAATAATTACTCCTATAATGATTTTTAATCATCATGACATCATTGATATAAGGTTGAATTTAAATGGCTAAACAAGTATTAGGTAACAATGCCTTAGGCTTACCTTTCTCTCCAGCAGTTGCTGCTGGTGGGTTTATTTTTTTATCTGGGCAGATGGCGTTTGATCAGAACAATCAATTAGTGGATGGTGATATCACCGTGCAGACCAAGCAAGTGCTAACCAACATCAAAAACTTATTGGCAGAGCAAGATTTAACGCTGGACGCCATTGTAAAAAATACCATTTGGTTAACCCACGTTGAAGATTTTGCCGCCTTTAATCAGGCCTATGCTGAATTTTTCCCTAATAATCCTCCTGCTAGAGCGACTGTGAGATCTGATTTATTGATCCCGGGTGCGCGCATTGAAATTGAAGCGTTAGCGATAAAAGATTAGCCACCAATTAGCGCTGTAATGCTTGAGGGGAAAACATGAATATCATTATTATTGGTAGTGGACTGTTGGGCTTGAGCACCGCTTATCAGCTACATGCTCAAGGGCATCAAGTCACAGTGATTGATCGACGTGAAAGTGCAGGGCTTGAAACCAGTTTTGCCAACGGCGGCTTACTGACCCCCAGTTTGTCAGATCCTTGGAATGCACCAGGTGTGTTCTTTAATATGCTAAAAATGATTGGCAAAGAAGACTCGCCATTACTACTCAGACCTAAAGCATTACCCTCGCTGGCATTGTGGGGGCTCTCCTTTCTAAAAAACTCTCGCCGTAAAACCTACGAGCAAAGTATTTTTCGTAACACCCGCATGGCGAAATACACCCTAGATGTGCTTGATGATATGACCCAAGCAATCGGTTTGACTGATCTGGGTGGTGGCAGTGGCACCATTAAGGTCTGTCGTCAGCAACAGGAGCTGGATGAAGTGCTGGCCATGGCCGAGTTTCTTCAGCCTGAAGCGGTTAAGTTTACTATGCTCAGCCGTGATGACACCTTTAAACTTGAGCCTGCATTGGCCCCGCTAAACGATAAGGTTGCGGGGAGTATTTATTTTCCTGAAGATCGCTTTGGCGATGCCCATCAATACTGTGTTGAGCTAACAACTTACCTTGAAAAAGTAGGGGTGCAGTTTTTATATAACACCACAGTAAGCGATATTATTAAGCACCAGGGCAAAATCACCCACATTAACACTAGCCAAGGCCAGTTAGATGCCGATGCATTTGTATTGGCAGCAGGCAGTTACACGCCGTTATTGGCGAATAAAGTGGGCGTTAATATTCCGGTTCGCCCCTGTAAAGGTTATTCATTAACCCTAACGCTTGATGGCTGGGAGGGCGGGCCTAGCATGCCTGTGATAGACCATTCGCTGCACGCTGGGGTGGTGCCGCTAGGGAATCGAATTCGGGTGGCGGGTACGGCAGAGTTTAACGGTTATGATACCCAGTTAAATCCTGGGCGGTTGCAGAATCTTTATGATTTATTGCAGGCGATTTACCCTGAGTCTAGCGCTTTTGTGAACCCAGAAACCACCCAAAGTTGGACGGGTTTACGACCAGTGTCAGCATCGGGTGTACCGCTAATTGGCCGCTCAAAAATTGATAATTTATATATTAATACTGGCCATGGGCATTTAGGCTGGACGATGGCGGCAGGCTCTGGCAAGGCGCTTGCAGACCTTATCAGTGGCGAGCGCCCTGAAATATCTCTCGCTGATTACGCAGTTAATTGCTGAGTTAATTGCTGAGTTAATTGGACAGCGTAGCAAACCTTAATGGCTTGCTAGGCTGATATTTATTACCACCTCTAAGGGAAAACCTTGCCGCGGTTGAGCAGGTTTTTAGGGTCAAAGGCCAGCTTTAGGCGTTTCATTAAGGCTATTTCGTTGTCAGTGCGGGAGCAATGTAAGTATTTAAGCTTATCTAAACCAATGCCATGCTCAGCAGAAATCGAGCCAGCGTAAGGTTTTAGCTGCTGATAAACAATGCTTTGCACTTGATGCTTAGTCTGCTCATCATAGCTACCTACACAAATGCCTAAATGTAAATTACCATCACCTAAGTGACCAAATACAATGAATTTTGCATGGGGCCACTGCGTCATAATTTGGCTTTCAACTTGCTGAATATATTGCTCCATGTTGGCAATAGGCAGGCTAATATCAAAGGCAAACAGTGGGTTTAACTCGCTGATGACAGTGTCAATATCATCCCTCATGGCCCATAACTGTTCACGCTGACTTTCTGACTTAGCAATTGCGGCGTCCACTAAAATATCTTGCTCTAACGCAGCCATTAGCGCTTCTTCAAATTGCACGGCGTCGCGCTCGGCGTTATGGCCTGTGGCTTCAATTAACACGTAATATGGATAGCCACTGTCGATAACCGTATTGTGCTTGTCTGAGTCGGTCATTAATTGATAAAAATTGCCCCACATCACTTCAAATGCCGATAGCTGACCATTTAAGTGACTGTTGAGTAATTTCAGTAGCTTGGCAACAGCATCAAACTGGGTTGCGGCGACAATGGCAGTATTGCGACTGCTGGGCAAAGGGTGCAGGCGTAACACGGCTTTAGTGACGATACCTAAGGTGCCTTCGGTGCCGATAAATAGCTGTTTAAGATCATAACCGGCGTTATTTTTTAGCATACTGTTTAATGACGAAATAACCGTACCATCCACTAAAACCGCTTCTAAGCCCAAGACTTGTTCACGCATCATGCCATATTTAAGCACGCTATTACCGCCAGCATTGGTGGCAATATTTCCGCCAATAGTGGCGCTGCCTCTGGCGCCTAAATCCAGAGCAAATAACCAATCTTGTGCGGCGGCTTTTTCTTGCACCATTTGTAGCGGCACGCCCGCTTGCACTGTCATAGTGCCTGCTTGATTATCGATGGACTCAATCTGAGTCATGCGCTCTAACGAAATCGCAATATCGTCAGCTGTTGCATAGGTACCATTGACCAATCCGGTTAACCCGCCCCAAGGGATGGTGGTTTGATCCTGCTGGTGGCAAAGGCTCATCACCTTAGATAGCTCTTCGGTTGAAGCAGGGCGCACTATGGCCAGTGCTTGGCATTGTCCTTTGCCATAAGAGTAAGCAGGCCTGTTGGCAACATCATCCCCAAGGATAATGCCTTTATCACCTACGATAGCGGTTATCTTTTTTATAATATCTATCATATTCACTCTCTGTAGCTATGTATTAGCTAACTTCTTTAAATTGAATGGCTGATTTATCTGGGCCATGGGTAAATTGATGTAATAGCTTTTCTTTGGCCATGAGTGTGGCGCTAATATTGTTTTCTTTAATATGGCCAAAGCCTTTAATCATTTGCGGTAGCTGAGCGATTTCAATGGCGAGTGGTAAATTATCATGATTCAGGTTTTCGATGATATGCTTTATATCTGCTTGATAATCTTTAATTAACTGCCTTTCCATCTTTCTTTCATTGGTATAGCTAAACATATCTAGTTTAGAGCCGCGCAAAAACTTAAATTTAGCCAACACTTTAAACGCCGTTAAGATCCATGGGCCAAATTCACGCTTAATCGGTAAACCAGTATCAGGGTGTTTTTTGCTAAACAAAGGCGGTGCGAGAGAGAATTTAACCTTAAAGTCGCCGTCAAAATCGTTATGTAAATTTTGCATTAGCGTCGCTGAGCTGTGCAGACGCGCCACTTCATATTCGTCTTTGTAGCTCATTAATTTACTCAGATTAGTGGCTACCGCTAAGGTTAAGCGGTCAGAATTTTCAGCCACAGCTTTTTCTGCTTGGCTGACTTGTTCAATAAACTCACGGTATTGTTCGGCATAGGCATTACTTTGATAATGACTGAGATGCTCAGCCCCATCTTTAATGGCGCTAAAGGCGGTGGTCGCAATATTTTGCTGGCTGTCAGTGGTCAGTAATTGCGAGAAAAATTCAGGATTAAAACACAATAATCGGCCTAAATTTAACGCGTTGAGATTAAAGTCAACACTCACACCATTAAGGCGTAAGGCGTGTTCAACTGAGGCAACTGAAAGCGGTAACGCCCCTTTTTGCAGGGCAAAGCCCACCACAAATAAATTAGCGCCTATGGTATCTCCCATGAGTTTTTTGGCGATGTTAGAAGCATCGATAAAATCGACATTATCGCGGCCTAATAATTGGGTTAACGATTGTTGCTCTTTAAACTCAGTGGGGATCGCTTGTGGGTTTAATTGAAATATTGCTGGTGGCGCAATGGCAGCATTACCAATTAGGCGAGTATGTTGATCATTAATGATTTTAATGATGTGCGGATCTAGGGTCGCCAGTAAATCGAATGCTAAAATTAAATCGGCGCTGCCAGTATCAATTTTAGGGCTAAATAATCGCTCAGGTGAGTTGGCAAATTTAAGATGGCTGTAAACCGCGCCATTTTTTTGCGACAAGCCGGTCATGTCGTAAATTGAGCAGGCTTTATTATCAATATGAGCTGCCATGCCTAATATCGCCCCGACAGTGATCACCCCTGAACCGCCAATCCCTGCAATCATGACATTGTAGTTATCATCAATGTTACACGCGGTAGGCGCGGGAATCGTGGCAAACACATCTGCTGAAATCGCGGTGGCAGCGGCCTTTTTCGGGGTGCCACCAATGACGGTAACAAACGAAGGACAAAAGCCTTTATTACAGCTGTAATCTTTATTACAACTGGATTGATCTATTTGACGCTTGATGCCTTTCGAGGTCACTTTCGGTTGCAAGCTCACGCAGGTTGACTGAACTGAGCAATCGCCGCAGCCTTCACACACGTCAGCATTAATGTATAAGCGTTTAGTTGGATCAGCAATTAAGCCACGTTTACGGCGGCGACGCTTTTCTGCTGCACAAGTTTGCTCGTAAATTAATACGGTGCAACCTGCTATTTTGCTGAGCATGGTTTGCACCATGTCTAAGCGGTCACGATGATAAATCTCAACGTTTTTGGCGATGTCTGGGTTATTGGCGTATGCCTGTGGCGAGTCAGTGACAATCACGCATTTACTAATGCCTTCATAGGTCACTTGTTGGCTAATTTCAGCGACGGAGATTGGCCCATCCACTGGCTGGCCGCCAGTCATGGCAACCGCATCGTTATATAAAATTTTATAGGTGATATTGACCTTGGCCGCGATGGCTCCGCGGATTGCCATTAAGCCAGAGTGATAATAGGTGCCATCGCCTAGGTTTTGAAACACGTGGTTGGTGTTAGTGTATTTGGCTAAGCCCACCCACTGCATGCCTTCACCGCCCATATGGCAAGGGATCATGGTGTCTTTGCGATAAAATGCTGCCATGGCGTGACAGCCAATACCAGCCATAGCGATACTGTTTTCAGGTACTTTTGTGGAGGTGTTATGGGGGCAACCAGAGCAAAAGTAAGGGGTTCTAGGTAAGCTGGTGGCGCAACTTTTAGGGTCAAGCTTTGAGCGTAAACGCACAATTGCGGCGTCAACCTTGGGGTGAGTTTGACCATTAATGCGCAGGCGCTCAGCGATGATAAAGGCCAGTGTGAGTGGCTCTAACTGCACGTCGGCACTGACGAGCGCGAGGCCATTTTCATCCTGTTTACCAATAACCCGTGTGGCACCTTGTTTGCCAAACAGGATTGATTTTATTTGCTCTTCAATAAAGGCGCGCTTTTCTTCAATAACCAGTAATTCAGGTTGCTGCTGGGCAAAGTCGGTTAATTTGCTGGGCTCGATGGGCCAGATACAACCTAATTTGAATACCGATAACCCCAGTGTTTGCGCAAGATCATTGTCGATCTCTAATAATGCCAGGGCCGACATTACATCGTTATAGGCTTTACCGGCAGTGACAATACCCAGACTTCTTTGTGAGGCGTTGTCATTTTTGGCTACGCGAACCTGATCAAGATTATTGGCTTTAATAAAGCGATGCACCAAGGGCAAGCGGTGAGTAATGACATTGGTTTCATTGGTTTGCGGCGGGATAAAGCCACTGGTTTTGAGATTGATGCTGTCTGTGGGGGTGTCATCTCGACTAGGACGTTTGATATCTATATTGTCGAGATTAATATCAATAGTGGCGGTTTGTTCCACTGATTCATTCACACATTTAAAGCCTACCCATAAGCCGCTATAACGAGACAGCGCCCAACCTAAAATACCATAATCGATAAATTCGCTGACATCGGCAGGGTAAAGTGAGGGAATAAGATTTGCCGCTAAGGCCTGTTCACTTTGATGTGAAATAGTCGATGATTTACCAGGATGGTCATCACCGTAAACCACCAACACGCCGCCATGTTCATGGGTGCCAGCATAATTAGCATGTTTGAACGGATCGCCACTTCTATCAACGCCGGGCCCTTTGCCATACCACATTGCAAATACGCCATCGACATTAGGCTCGGGTATGGTATCAAGTAATTGAGTCCCCCAAATCGCCGTTGCAGCAAGATCTTCATTGACCCCAGGTTGGAAGGTGATGTTATGTTGATCTAAACGCTTTTTGGCTTTCCAGATATAACTATCTAATGCCCCTAGTGGCGAGCCTCGATAACCTGAAATATAACCCGCGGTATTCAAGCCTTGGTTTTTGTCTAATTGCGCTTGAATTAGCGGTAATCGAACTAAAGCTTGGTTGCCGTTTATAAAGATACGACCAGATGTATTGTTATATTTATCTTCTAAAGTGATGTCACTATGTTTCATCTGCTCTGTTCCTTCGAGTCATATTTGGTGTTATCAATCGATTTTTAGGTTAGAACATGTGAATTATGATGACTGCAATATAGGTGACATTTGTTAAATAAATTCAAAATTAGGCTTTTGTAAGCCTTGCCGCTGTGATGATAAAAATCGCTTTTTTCATTAAACAAAGCTGATATTTAGCATATAGTGAAGCCTTAACAGCATTTAAAAGGAGTTCAAATGATCGCCAGTGTATCGGGGTTATATATCGCTTTAACGGCCATAATGGCCATTTATTTTAGTTTACGAGTGGTAAAGCTTAGAAAAGGGCTGAAGATTGGTATTGGCAATGAGGGTAATCAAGAGTTAATTATTGCAGATCGCGTGCACGCTAACCTTGTGGAGAACGCGCCATTTGCGCTGCTATTAATCTTGGTGGCTGAAGTGAATGGGCTTTCAGCACCGTTTTTACATTTGTTTGGCAGTTTGTGGTTATTCGCGCGCTTGTTACATGCCATTGGCTTAACGCAGGGCAAAGGCGGTTATCATTTTGGCCGCTTTTGGGGAGTATTAATCACCTGGATAATTATTGTCAGCTTAGCCGTGGTTAATATCGGTTTATTTTTAGGCTTATGACTGAGTACTTGATAAGGTGGGAGTTTTACTATTCCCACTGTATTTATAAGGTTTTTTATTTTTAGTCATCAATAAAAAAATTTCACATCTGCTGCTTTTTTAGTCACACTTACTCATCGCCAACTGGTATACTCCGCGACCGTTTATCGACGTATCCATCAATTTTAGGTTACACACATGCAAGTTGAATCCACGTTATTTAATTATCCAAAGTTCTGGGCAGAGTGTTACGGCACAGCTCCCTTTCTTCCGATGTCTCGCAAAGAGATGGATCAACTTGGATGGGATAGCTGCGATATTATTATCGTCAGTGGCGATGCTTATGTGGACCACCCAAGTTTCGGCATGGCGGTTATTGGCCGTATGCTTGAAGCACAAGGGTTTCGAGTCGGTATTATTTGTCAGCCAGACTGGTCAAATAAAAATGACTTTATGAAGCTAGGTCGTCCGAACCTGTTTTTCGGTGTAACCGCCGGCAACATGGACTCGATGATCAACCGCTATACCGCAGATCGTCGCATTCGCAGTGATGATGCCTACACCCCAAACGATGAAGGCGGTAAACGCCCAGATCGCGCGGTAACCGTTTATACCCAGCGTTGTAAAGAAGCCTTCAAAGAAGTGCCCGTGGTGATCGGTGGTATCGAGGCCAGTTTACGCCGTATCGCTCATTATGATTACTGGTCTGATAAAGTGCGCCGCAGTGTGATATTTGATGCTAAAGCCGATATCTTAATTTACGGTAATGCCGAGCGCCCGCTGGTGGAAGTGGCACATCGCATCGCTAATGGCGAAAAAATGGCTGATTTGCACGATATTCGTGGCACCGCAGTTATTCGTCATGAACCTTTGCCCGGCTGGAAAGGCATGGATTCGCGCAAATTAGATCAACTACACAAGATTGATCCTATCCCCAATCCTTATGGTGCTGATGATGTCGGCTGTGAAAAATTATCCGGCCCAACCGATAAAAAGATTTTTGATAATGATGCCCCTAAAGCCATCAGCGTGCAGCCGCCAAGACCTAAGCCGTGGGAAAAAACCTATGTGCTACTGCCAGCTTATGAAAAAGTGGCTGACGATAAATTCTTGTATGCCCATGCTTCACGTATTTTGCATCAAGAGCAAAACCCGGGTTGTGCCCGCGCGTTATTTCAAGCTCAAGGAAATCGCTCTGTGTGGGTTAACCCGCCAGCGTGGCCATTAAATACTGATGAAATGGATGCGGTGTTTGATTTGCCGTATCAGCGCGTACCGCACCCAAGTTATGGTAAAGCGGTGATCCCTGCTTACGACATGATTAAAACCTCGATTAATATCATGCGAGGTTGTTTTGGTGGCTGTTCGTTCTGCTCGATTACCGAGCATGAAGGGCGCATTATTCAAAGTCGCTCGCAAGAATCTATCATCAAAGAAATTAAAGATATTCAAGACAAAGTGCCGGGCTTTACTGGGGTTATTTCAGATTTAGGTGGCCCAACCGCTAACATGTATCGCCTCGGCTGTACTAGCGTCAAAGCAGAAACCACTTGTCGACGTTTATCCTGCGTATATCCCTCAATTTGTGGCCATTTAGGTACCGATCATAAACACACCATTGATTTATATCGCGCCGCCCGTGACGTGCCGGGGATTAAAAAGGTTCTGATTGCATCAGGTGTGCGTTATGACTTAGCCACAGAAGATCCTCGCTACATTAAAGAGCTGGCTAAGCATCATGTGGGCGGCTATTTAAAAATCGCCCCAGAGCACACTGAAGATGGTCCACTAAGCAAAATGATGAAGCCGGGAATGGGCAGTTATCATAAGTTTAAAGAGCTATTTGATCATTACTCTAAAGAAGCGGGTAAGAAGCAGTATCTTATTCCTTACTTCATCTCAGCACATCCGGGGACCACCGATGAAGATATGCTGAATCTAGCCCTGTGGCTTAAATCAGAGAAGTTTAAGCTTGATCAAGTGCAAAATTTTTATCCATCGCCAATGGCCAATGCCACCACCATTTACCACACTGAGCTTAACTCATTGAAGAATGTGAAGCACACCAGTGAACAAGTGACCGTGCCTAAGAAAGGCCGTCAGCGCCGCTTACACAAAGCGCTGCTGCGCTATCATGATCCTGCAGGCTGGCCACTTATTCGTGAAGCCTTAGCTGCCATGGGTAAAGAGCATTTAATTGGTAATGGGGTGCAACATATTGTGCCACCAGAATCACGTAATGAGCGCCAAGGTTTTGGGGCTAAAAACCGTGGTGGCAAAAATGATGGTAGTAAGACGGCTTTCACCCGTTTTTCTGGTAATCAGTTTGCGGATAGAGACAGCGGTAAAAAACCGACCAAAGCCAACAAAGCCAAAGCGGCTGGCGAAAAGCAAGAAGGCGGCAAGTCATCTTCAGCTAAAAAACCAGCTAATGCCAATAGCGCTAACAAAGGCAAAGCTAAAACAGGCTGGTCACAGAAGAAGCAGCCATTTAGCAATAAGGCGAATGCAAAAAATAAATCTTCAAATAGTAAGGGCGCTAGA
Organism: Shewanella sp. 4_MG-2023; assembly: GCF_030548015.1. Lineage (NCBI taxonomy): Bacteria > Pseudomonadati > Pseudomonadota > Gammaproteobacteria > Alteromonadales > Shewanellaceae > Shewanella > Shewanella sp. 4_MG-2023. Next base: position 5,862 of record NZ_JAUORL010000020.1, on the reverse strand, counting down.
TAAGCCGCTGAGCTAATTTGAAATTGTTAACTAGAAAACCGCCAATAGGCGGTTTTTTTATTTCAGGTTAAATTAAACAATCACTGTTAGTCTGCAAGCCTAGTTCATTTGCTTTAGGGTATCGCCCATGGTTTAAATGAATGATTAAAAACTAAAATAAATACCCCAAGGAATAATAATGAAAAAAATATTGGCCACTGCTGTATTGAGTTGTCTGATCCCCGCTACTGCTATGGCACATGGCAGTCATGATCATGATGAATCTACCACTTACGCTAGTGTACAAGACAGTTACTTTGATGCGCTTGCTGTGCATTGTGGTAAAGCGTATGCGGGTGAGGTGACTGCGGGCAACGAAGCTGATTCAGCTTTTAGCAATAAAGCATTAATCATGCACGTACGTGAATGCAGCGATACTGAGCTTAAAATTCCTTTTCATGTGGGTGACGATCACTCTCGTACTTGGGTTATCACCAAAACCACTTCAGGCTTGCGCTTAAAGCATGATCACCGTCATGAAGATGGCACTGAAGACAAAGTCACCATGTACGGTGGCGACACTGCTGACATGGGCACTGCAACTGAGCAATCATTTCCTGTCGATGCTGAATCAATTGCTAACTTTAATGAAAATGGCTTAACAGCGTCAGTGACTAACGTGTGGCATATGTACATTGAGCCAACAGTCTTCACTTATCGTTTAACCCGCGAAAATCGTGATTTTAGAGTGGATTTTGATTTAACCAAGCCAGTGGCATTACCGCCAACACCTTGGGGTCATGAGTAATGTTGTTTTAAGTATAAGTCTGCATAAATGACATCATAGGCAGCTAAAACCCGCGAAAATCGTGACTTAATAGCCTATTTTGAGATACCTGCCGAATAGGCAGTAAAACCTCTTCTTACTTTGTGTAGGAAGAGGTTTTTTATTTAATACTAACTCGCATTTGCTAACAAAAAGCCGCAAAACTTGTTTTACTCTTTTGAAAAATCAACGTCGTGGTACTGAGTTCACACCAGATTTAGACCGTAAGTTACCTTTCTGTATTTCCAAACTCCGTTTGGATTAACATCGTGGGTTTTCTACCCACACCCGACCAAAAGGGGAAAAGCGCTTGTTCCCCTTTTGGATATCCCCCAGCGCCCCGACGAAAAATGCTGAAAAGCGCATGATTTTCGATGGGGATTGATCCAGCTTTCAACTTCGTTTATGACCCAAAGCTTGTTTGCTATTTTAAAAAACAACGTCGTGGCGCTTCGCCCACACCAGACCAAAAGGGTATCAACAGCAATACCCTCTTGGAACACCCCGCTGCCCCAACGAAAAATGCTGAAAAGCGCATGTTTTCAACGGGGATTGATCCAGCTTTTAACTTCGTTTGTTGATAACTTCGGTCTTATTCGAAAATGCTAACGCTTCCGATGGTGCATCCCTGCACCGCGAAAGCTAGCCTGACGTCCTGTCAGGCTCACGCTATTTTCTTCAACGTCCTCAATTCAAATTGAACATGTCAGCCTTTAAACCTCGTTACTGATAAAGCTAAATCGAAGAGAAAATAATCCCAGTGTAGATGCATTCAAGACCTTCGAAAACATGGCGAAGTTTCACTGTGTGGAACGCTCTGAGCGAGAGGCATGGATGCCGAACTGGCCGTTTAACATGGATGTTATTTGTTTTCGCAGAGCCCACAGGGATGTGTTAACGGCGTGTCTTGGATGTATCTGCACATAAGGTCGCTCTTTCACATCCATGTGATCGCGACATTCCGTTCATCCTGAACATCCCAGCGGCAGGCAATGGATTAGGTTGAGGTGATGAACTTCAATGATTCAGCCAATAAAAACTAAGTAAAACTATGAATTAATGACATAAGTTACATTAAGGTATCACCACTTAAGGACAGAGTTGGCTAACCTCGAATACAATCATCGGGCACGCCATTTAGGGAAGAAAAAGCCATTCAATAATATGTGCCTTCAACCCTCCTAGAAAGTTTACAGATTGACTTGACCACATCAGAGCCAACTAATTCACTCGGACTAACCAGCAGAAACAGGGTGAGGCAATAAAAGTAAAGGTGAACTGAGTTGATACCAATTAATTGAGGCAAACGGTCACAGCCATTAACTGAAATATCAGTATCAAACAGGTAAACAAAGCAGAGTAAAAGATGAAAAATTCCACCTTAAAAGGTGTAATCAGAACAAATGATTAGTCGAAATACTGTACAAAAAAACTACCGTCAAAAAGCAAATTCCTATAGCATAAACCATACCGATAAATAGGGATGTGGCATCGGCCAAGTCCAACAAGCGATTTATGCCCTGCAAACAGCGCAACGCATAAATACTAAAACGTTATATTTAAAATCAAATTTTGGAGATTAATTATGGAAAATATCACGGAAAAAAGGAGTTTATCTCAATGGTTTTTTGGCGAGTATTCTTGGACTCTCAAATTTAGTTGGGTGCTAGCAACATTAGTATGCGTATACCTAGGTGCTACCCGCGAAGAAAATATCTGGATTCTTCTTGTTGATGGGCATGTCAATTCAGCCTTTCTTCTCTATATACTTGGATACTTATCTGATTTTCGGTATAGGTTCATTAAAGAATCGAGAAATAATTAAATATAACAAGAATTTCAAACGGAAAAAAACAGTTGGCTGTTTTCATTCCTCAACATTTTAGCCAGCCATTTTTAGCCGCTTAGCAAAGCGTTACTAAAACATTTCTGTCCAAATGTTTGTTAGTGATTGTGAATCGAACACTCGTAATAACATGCTTTAGGAGCAGGTTTATCAATGATAATTCGATTTGTCAGCTAATGATTGCAGTGAAAGTAACTGTTTATCAGATTATGCTTTAATCTTAGCGTGAAAAAGGCTGCAACTGCAGCCTTTTTATTGGGTGAGATTTTCTCGTTTACAAAAATTATTTAGCATCAAAACTAAATGATTGTCCTGCTATCGCGGCTTCATACATCAATCCGCCTTTGGCGGCAGTGAAAATTGCCATGCCATTCATATAGCTGGCACTGGCTTTAGTGCGACTTCCTGCATTACCTGCGCCTGCTGAATTCCCCGTCGAACCGACTTGTGCATTGGCGCCAACAGTAATGGCCACTGCAGATGCCTGGGCGCTAAACTCAAAGGTACCACTGGTAAAGTCGTTATAGGCTTCAGCATCTTTAAAGAAAATAATTTCGCTATAAGCTTGTCCACCTAATTGGAAGCCAATAGAAAGTTGTGACACGCTTGAATCACCACTATAAACACCACCTTTATATATCTTGCCTGAGCCGTAGGCCGCACCGATACCAAAGCCGCCTTTACCCACGGTTGGGTAAATCGCATAGCCGTAGGCACTATCAAAAAAACCTTGTACTTCGGGGGCCTTTTTAAAATCGGCAATGGCTTCGGCGTATTTGTCAGCGTGAGCTGAGCTGGAAAATGTCAGTCCGATAAGCACGAATGTGACCGCTAGCAATGACAATATATTTTTCATAAAAACTCCTGTGATAAGCAAACTTTAGTGATGATAGCTTTAGCATAGCAAACCCAAGCTGAACAAAGCTGTAATAAAAACGCCTAATATTGCTACTAGGTGCTTAAAACTAACATGAGTTCAGTTGGTGCTGAGTATTTAAATGAGTGGTGTTGTTATTTAAATCTAGCAGTGAGTAAATAACTCACTTAATATCCTCTTTAATTGAGCTTGTTTGTACAGGTGTTGGCTCAGGCTGTGGCCTTTATCTGGCGAAGTTAATTTCACTTAGTTTTTGGGACTGACTTGTTCTCTAAGCCCTGATCTGAGGCTTTGTCATTACTGATAACACTTCTTAAATAATCAAGTTCTTCATTATCCAGTAGCAGCTTGGCACTATGATGCTGGGGTGTTTTATTGACCTTGATACGTAAAAATACCAGTCGGGTCACTTGGTGTAGTCCGTATATGGCAAACCCATAAATGGTCGCTAATAGACATAATCTGACGATGCCCACAGCATAGCTAGAAATAGTGTCACCAAAATAGAAGGGTAATAACACCAATACCAATCGTAAAACCCAATTAAGTAAAATGCCGCCAGTAAGCAGTAATAACCACCTAAATCTAACATTTTTTAAGCTTTGATGTTTGTCGACTCTATGACGACTTAACGCGCTAATGATAAGGAAAAAATAGATCCCGCTTTGAATTAAAATAATGGCAGGCATGACTAGGGCTATTTTATTAATGGTGACTAATTCACTGATGTTGTTGACTTGAATATGGGATGCATCGGGAACCATACCAATATTGAACGATACAGTGACAACAATAACCGCCATGGAAATTAGCGTAGTAAGTATATGTTTGACGAAATTGAGGTCAGAGGTTTTAATTTGTAAACACGCTTTGCAATAGCTGTACAGTAAGGGCATCAGTAAGAAGTAAAATGGCACCATTAAGGTCATCATAAAATGAATTTGAATTGGGGCATTTTCGCGGGTGATACTGGCTGAAAAAAAGAATAGCGAGATCAGAATAAATAAGGCGCCCAGTAAGCGATTACTATGGCTGGTGCTGCTGTCGTTATTAGCAAAAATATAGCGGACGTAAAAACCTACTCCCAAGCAATGTATGCCAGCGAGTAATGATAGCCAAATATACGCCTGTGAAAAAAACTGATTAATTACGATGGCCAATCCCTTTGTTTATCGTTAAGTCATATCTTAAATCACGCTTTATCAAGCAGCATTATTATGTTTTTTCTGTTTTCTCATATGACGGTTTGACGCCGCTTCGGGCGGTTTGCCAGGTGCGGGCTTTCTTTCTGCGAGCAAATGCGTTATCGCCATAATAGGATGGGGAAGCAGCATTCTTGGGCCAGAGTAAATCATGATTTCACGCACTTTTTGTTTCATGTGCGGTTTGTAGCAATGCACAGGACATTTGTTGCATGTCGGCTTTTGTTGACCATAAGGACAGCGATCTAAGCGTGTTTCTGCGTATTCAAGCAATTCAATGCAATCTGGGCACAAGCCTTGGCTATTTTCCGTTTGTAACGCAATTTGATGATGAGCCCGGCAATAAATTTTTGCCATAGCATTCATTGTGTTGAATTCATATAACAGCTTGCCTGATAGGATCGCGCTTATTGTCATGTGTTAATACCATAGTAAATCACTCGGGTATGGCTAGTTTACCTAATCACAGTCTGTTTATTCAATTCAATGCTTAATAAGCTTGAACTAGAGCACATAAAAACAAAAGCTAAAAATAATGTCAGCTTATTGTGTTAACGAGCATAAAAGCGACATAAACACTTGATTTTTGTCCTAAGAATAGCTTATTAATATTAGTTCAGCTTGTTTAATTTTCAAGCAGAAAAATGAAGCTTCCTTCTTCGGATAGGCTAGGAATGGTAAACTCCAAAACTATTCAAATGCACACAGCATGACACAAATATGGTGTTATAAATGATTATTAAAATTATTGTCGTTGTTTTATTGGTTTGGCTGGGTATTTATCTTTATCGTCGAACCCAAACCGTTGCTAAGCAAGAGCTAGAGCAGAAAGAACCAACTCAGGCAGATCCGCAGTCAGAAGCTGAGATAACAGATATAGCCTCAGCCCCATCTGAGATTGAGTCAGCACCGCAAGATAATACTGAACTTGAGACTGAATCAATAGCTCAAGAATTAGAACCAAGCCCTGTGCAAGATGAAGATACTGTAGTCACTGCCGTAGATGAAGTTGAAGCAACAGTTGAACAAATAGTCGAGACTGAGTCTTATGAGCTGCCAGAGCCAGAGCCAGAGCCAGAGCCAGAGCCAGAGCCAGAGCCAGAGCCAGAGCCAGAGCCAGAGCCAGAGCCAG